>JANOGQ010000139.1:0-4339 GCA_031406105.1 Lysobacterales bacterium
CCGCCGACTCTGGTGACGTTTTCGTCAGTTACATCAACGACAACCGGCAGTGCCGCGTGAAGGCAAAAGCCGTTGTGATGGCCTGCTACAACATGATCATCCCGCATATCGTTTCAGGCCTGCCGGACGAGCAGGCAGCCGCACTGAAACTCCAGGGCAAGAGCCCGCTGCAGTACACGACCGTCGGTCTGCGGAACTGGCGGGCCATGAAGGAACTGGGAATCGGCGTCGCCATGTCGCCCGGAAACATGCATCAGGCGGTGCTGATGGACTTCCCGGTGAGCATGGGCGGCTACAAATATGCGAAGACTCCTGACGATCCCTGTGTCATCCAGATGATCTGCTGTCCCTATGGAGAAGTCGGCGCCCCGGCTCAGGAGCAGTTTCGTGAGGCGCGTTACAAGATGCTGTCACTCCAGTTTGCCGATTACGAGCAGGAAATCCGACGCCACCTGACGGGTATGTTTCCCGCCGAGCTGTTTGATTTCGACCGGGATGTTGCCAGTATCACCGTTAATCGCTGGGCGCACGGTTATTCGACCGGCGGGCCCGGCGATTCGACGCGAATCGGGCGCCAGCCTTTTGGCCGGGTGACTATCGCCAACGCCGACTCTGATGGCGATGCTGATGCCAAGACCGCCATCCTGATGGGGCACCGCGCGGTGAACGAATTGGGATAACAACGACCCGCCTGTCTTAAAGTGTAAACTGCGAAATCGCCGGTGAACGGCTACCGCCAAGGCAAGAGATATCGTGTCGTTGTTCGAAGAGCTCAAACGCCGAAATGTATTCAGGGTAGCAATCGCCTATGGAGTGGTGTCGTGGTTGCTGTTGCAGGTGATTGCCACCGTGGTGCCCATCCTTGAGTTGCCTGGGTGGGTGGCCAAACTGACGCTGGTGGCATTGGCATTGGGTTTCATTCCCACCCTGATATTTGCCTGGGCCTACGAACTCACTCCTGAAGGCATAAAGCCCGAGCAGGTGGGGTCGGACCGGCATGCCTTATTGATCTAGGCGAGCAGGTGGGGTGGTAGGTTCTAGTGTGAAGTGCGACACGCATGGTTATAGGCTTCGGTTGGTCGGGATCCAGCCAGCCGACCTGCTGCACCATCTTCATGAGCCTGGCCTCCACGCAACAGCCAATGTGGCTCAGGGATTCATATCCCATTGCTTGAGTTTCTTCGCCGCCGTGCCGAACGGCCCCAGTTGGTACACGGCTGCGCCCGCGGGTGAAAAGGTGAAGGGCTCAAAAGGTTCGGCCAGCATCCCGTCGAGGTAATTCGTCGGTGCGACGCCGGTGCTGACGTGCGGATTGTAGCGTTCGCCTGTCATCTTCGGCACGAACGTCGAGACGTAGTCGATCAACGCCGCGTCCGTTGCAGGATCGTCGTGCGCATCGGTGAATGCGCCGATCGGTCCGGTTTCCACCGTAAAAGGCTCTACGGCAGCAATGATGTCCGCTTGCAACTTGAAGATCTCCGCTGTCGGTTTTGCACTGATGCCGGCGACACCGAGGTCACCGGCCGGAGCGTAATAGTATTTGAAGGCTTCCAGCTTCATGGCGGTCACATTGGCGCGGGCGAAAACGTCGCCGGCAGCGGCATAGACCTTTTCGAGATCCGCCGTACGGACGAAACGCTGGATCAGCGTGATGTGCGGCGTGTGTGTCGCATCCAGGGCAAAGCCTTCCGGGTAGACCTTCAGCAGGCGGGCGTTGTTGTCGGCGGAGTGCTCCAGCATCGTGGCATCCGGCACCAGCAGGATGTCGATGGCGGTGACCGCATCCGGCTCGGCCGGAGTCTCTGCAGCCAGCGTCGAGGCGCATCCAGCGACTGTCGCCAGCAGGCACGAGAACAGCGCCTTGATAAGGAAACCGGAGATGACTCTCATGGCTGTACCTCTCTACTTGATTGCCTTGCCCGATTGGCTTGCAGGACTTCGGGCAACGGCCCGCTGCTCGAGCCAGATGGTGGTTTGGTGCCAACGAAAGCCGCCAGCGTCGGCGCAACGTCCACCGTCTGGATCGGGCGGAAAACCCGTTGCGCAGTCAGATTGCCGCCTGCGAACACGACTGGCACGAAGCTGTCGTAGCGCCAGGGTGCGCCGTGGGTGGCGGCCACCGTCAATCCGTCAAAGTCATTGATGAAGCAGTGCGGATCGAAGACGACAAAGATGTCGCCGGAACGCCGCGGGTTGAAGTTGCGTAGCACCGATTGAATGACAGGTGTGTTCGGAAGATTTCCTGCGCTGAGAGCCGTGCTTGAGATGGCCAGCGCCACCCCGTCAAATTTCATCAACTCTTCCACAACCGCCTTCTCGACCATTGCCTGGTCGAGCCCCTTTTCGCGGATGACCTCACGGTTGAGATAGACGTTCGGATGGCGATATGCCTCGATGAGCTCCTTGCCCAGGCCGAACTTCTGCTTGAGGGCCGCGATGCCGGGTGCCTGGTCCCACTTCCCGGGGTCCACATATCTGCCCGGGATGCCGAGTTCGTTCAGGTGGCCCGGGGCTTCGGGTCCGCCGTGGTCGGCGGACAGCACGATCAGCACGTTCCTGAGCCCGACACGCTTGTCCACGTAGGCGAACAGATCCGCGAGAGTGCGGTCGAGGCGCAACTGGTTGTCTTCGGCCTCGAGGCTGGATGGCCCGAAGAGATGCCCGACGTAATCGGTCGAGGAAAAACTGACGGACAAATAGTCCGTGACCTCGTCCTGCCCGATCTGCTCCGCGTCGATCAGCGCCTTCGCGAACGACAGCGTAAGATCGTCACCTGCAGGACTCAGGGTCAGGCGCGTCGTGAAATACTTCCCCGAGGCCGGCCCGTAGGCGTGGGGAAAGACTCGTCCGTAGCCGCCGACATCGGTCTCCCACGGTTTGTCATCGGCGTCGCCGAACAGATACCGCGATTTGTCGTGCATCAGCTCCCACGACTTGCCGGAGTAAGCCGCGGGAAGCTTCTGCTGGTTCCAGGCGTTGACCCAATCCGGATAGCGATCGTAGTAGTACGAGCTGGTCACGAACTCGCCGGACGCCTTGGAGAACCAGAACGCCTTTCCGGCGTGGCCAGCCATCGACACCGCGCCGCGATCCTTGACGGAAACCCCAAAGATCCTGGCGCGGCCGGCGGTAGTAATGGCCAGTTCGTCGCTGAAGGTGGAGACCAGAATGGCGGCGGGCGAACGCCCGTCGGTGGAGGCCACTTTCTGGGTAGGATCGATCTCGGTGGCCTTGTTCACATCCGCGCCGACGGTGAGGATGTGGTGCCTGGGATCTTCGATGTTGTAGGTGAGCGTCCCGGTCTGCCGATCGAGCCAGACGTTGCCGATCATGCCGTGCGCCGCGGGGTCCGCACCGGTCGCGAGCGTGGTATGGCCCACGATGGTCTCGGTGTTGGCGTGTGCGTGATGCGCGTCGGCATACCAGATGCCGTGATCCATGAGATAGCGGAATCCGCCTTCGCCCATGTTCTTGAGGTAGCGCCAAGGCAGATCGCCCCGCAACTGGTCCACGGTGATCTGCAGGACGAGTCGGGGTGCGGGCTCGGTGGCGGCACTGGCTGCCGTTGAAGCGAGAGACAGCGCGCCAACGAGCGCGCCGGTGACGATGTATCTTGTTTTCATGCGTTTGTTGGTTCGGGATGAATCCCGCGCTCCGGTATGGGCTGCACCCGCCTTGCGACGGATGCAGCCGGTGACCTGCGTTAGCCCGGTCTACTGGGCTTTCGACGACTCCTCGATCTGCTTCTGCATCTTGCTCAGGTTGAACGAACCCGCCGTCTGGCTGGGCGGGAAGTCCTTGAAGGTCACGAGGAACTTTCCGACTATGTCCGTGGCCGGCGAGATGAGGAAGACGCGGTCGATCCACCAGTCATCGTAGGTGTTCGCGTTGTGCTGGGCTTTTTCGAGCGGATCGCGGCGCAGGTTAAAAAGCAGCGGGGCGCGCAGTTCAACGAATGGCTCGCGCCACAGAGGCATGCCCTCGGCGCGGTTTTCCATGTAGACGACCTTCCAGTCCCTGACGCGGGCGGCGACGATCTCGCCGATGTCATTCACATAGATGAACTCCTGGCGAGGCGACTCCTTCGACTTGCCGCTGAGGTAGTCGAGCAGGTTATAGCCATCAAGGTGGTTCTTGTAGGTACGTCCATTGAGTGCTACGCCTTTGAGAAGTTTTTCCTTGATGTCCGGCGCGCCGGCGGCGGCGGCCGCAAAGGTGGTCAGCCAGTCCTCGTGCGCGGCGATGCCGTTGAGCGTGGTGCCAGCCGGGAAATTGCCTGGCCAGCGCACAAATGCCGATACGCGGTAGGCCCCTTCCCAGTTCGTGTTCTTCTCACTGC
>JANOGQ010000286.1:0-2746 GCA_031406105.1 Lysobacterales bacterium
GGAAAAATCGCATGCTGCATTTGCTGGTGAGGCTCGTAGATCATCTGGCCCAGTGCCAGAGCCACCGGCTCCAGGTGCGCAGCCAGCAGGTCTAATTCCGCCGGGGGCAAGGACGCCAGCAACTGGTTCTGTCCGACGCCAGGGCTCACTCCGGAGTTGGCTGCCTGGCTGGGTTCATGATTGAACCTGGCCTGTGTGTGACGACCGGGGCTGGAATGGGGGCTATGGGGGATAAGGGTCATGGCTCGGCGCGCATTGACGGGCACTAACCGCCACTAACCGGCGTTCCGGGGCCGGGGAGTAACTTCCACGCCGATGCCGCGATAACCGATGAAGCGGCAGGCGCTGGTGAACATCGGCTCGCCGCTGACGCGATACTGCTGCAAGGAACCGTCGGCGTTGACGCGGCTGAAGGTAAAATCCAGAAAAGGTTCGCGGGCCGCAATCGCGGCGCGCAGAGTGGTGCGCTCAGACTCGTTCCAGCCGCTGTCATGCGCTGCTTCCGCTTCGGATCGGCCCTCCAGGGTGTCTACGCGGATGCCCAGCATCTCCATCACCGGGCCCGAAACCTTGGTGAAGCTGCCGCTCTCATCCTGTTCCCAGTACCAATCCGAGGCCAGTTCGGTGAGGCTGCGATATCGGGCCTCGCTTTCACGCAGCTCGGCGGTACGCTGCTGCACGGTCTCTTCCAGCAGTGCATTGTGGGCTGCAAGCCGGCGATACAGGAGACGCACTTCGAGCATGTTGTGGATGCGCGTCTTGACCTCCAGCAGGTCGAAAGGCTTGCTGATGAAATCCTTGGCACCGGCCGACAGCGCGCGCAGCTTGTGTCCCGGCTGGGCCGTGAGCACGATCACTGCCAGGTAACCGTCGGCCGAGCTGGCCTGCAAGGCGGCCATGACCTGAAAGCCATCCATTACCGGGAGTTGCAGGTCGAGCAGGATCAAATCGTAGTCGTTCTGGCGGTGCATTGCGCACACCTGCTGCGGGTTCATGGTCGAGCTCAGGTTGACGTAGCCTGCCTCAACCAGCAGTCGCTCGAGCAGGCGTACGTTGGCTTCCTGATCGTCGACAATCAGGATGCGCGCTTCGAGGATATCCTGTACCGGCAATCTCACTTGACTACTCCCCTTTGATGGGCTTCGTCATCCGCGGCGGCTTGATGGGACACTTGACCGCGGGCCTGAGCCAACGCTTCATCAAGTGTGTCCATGAACTCGTCCACCTTGATGGGCTTGGTGAGGTAGCGGAAGAAACCTGCCTCCAGTCCCATTTCGATGTCGCGAGGCCTGGCATTGGCGCTGAGTGCGATGACCGGAATGTGGGACGTGGCTGCATCTTCAGCCAGGATTCGCATGGCCGTGAAGCCGCTGATGCCAGGTAGATTGATGTCCATGAGGATGATGTCGGGCAATTGGGCCCGGGCGGTTTCCACGGCAAGCCGGCCATCGCGCGCGCTCAGCATCCTGATGTCAGGCCGACGCGCGACCAGACGCTCGATCAGCATCAGATTGGCTGGGTTGTCTTCCACGCACAGCAGGGAGTACAAGGCGGTACTGGTCGGGGCCGGGGTCAGGACCATCGGCAAGGCTTCGACTGGACCGCTGGCCGAATGCAGCTCATCCGCCGCGTCGAGCTCAAACCAGAACAGGCTGCCCACCCCGACGGAGCTCTCGACACCAATCGTTCCACCCATCATTTCCACCAATCGCTTACTCACCACCAGGCCGATGCCGGTGCCTTCCTGTGAGCCTGCCTCCTGGCCCAGGCGATTGAAAGGCTCGAACAACTGGTCCAGCTTGTCGGCCGCAAGGCCTTCGCCGGTGTCCTGCACGCTGATGCGGAAACGGCCTCCGGTGACGGCGCGGCAGCGCAAATCCACCCTGCCTTGCACGCGGTTGTACTTGATGGCGTTGGAGAGCAGATTGACCAGTACCTGCTTGACGCGGGTGCGGTCGGCCCGGACCAGCCAGGGCTGCTCCAATGCCGGAAATTGAACCTGGATACCACTGCGTTGTGCCTGTGGCTCGATCATCGCCTGGCAATCGGCCAGCAGTTCCGCCAGCGACATGGGTTCGATCGAAAGCGACAGTTTGCCCGACTCGATCAGTGCCAGATCCAGCACTTCGTTAATGAGCGCAAGCAAGTACCAGCCGGCCTGCAATATCTGCTCGATACTGTCCTGTTGCCCCGGTGTGGGTAGCGGTGCGCCGGTCTCCATCAACTGCGCGAAGCCGAGTATTGCATTCAGCGGCGTGCGCAGTTCGTGGCTCATGGACGAGAGGAAGTCGGATTTTGCCAGGTTGGCCCGTTCAGCGGCCTCCTTGGCGATCTGCAGCTCGAGATGGCTTTCCCGCAGTACGCTATCCAGCCGGTTGCGCTCTACTTCAACCTGCTGGCGCGCCGTGTTGTCGGTACCGATCAGGAGGTAACCGATGATACTGCCGGCCACATTCTGCAACGCAGTCACCGAAACCACCGCCGGCAAGCGGCTGCCATCCTTGCGGATGTAGGTCAGCTCATATACATCTTCGATGCCACGCCGTGCCTTGAAAACCAGGGCTTCGAAGCCCGGCGCGATGGACGTGGCCAGTTCGAGGCTGAGGGCCTTTGCGCGTGCCAGAAGTTCTTCGGGGTCGGAGATGTCGGCCGGCGTGATCCGGTTGACCACTTCTTTGGCCTCATAACCCAACATGCGCTCGGCCCCGACGTTGAATATCTGGATGACCCCCCGCTCGTCGGTGGC
>JANOGQ010000345.1:0-12666 GCA_031406105.1 Lysobacterales bacterium
TATATATACATTTTGGCCTGTATTTTATTGTTATCAAGCCAACCCTTTAATCCAACCTTTACTAAAAATCAACAGACAAGACGGTATATATATATATATATAATTAGCATTGACATTTTATCAAATAATTAATACTTAAACATAAGGCTGGGATTTTATCCCGTCAGAATCTATATATCGTTTATCATCAAATGATGACAATGCAAGTTTATGAATTAGATATGTATGAACAGTGTGTCGAGAGGAACGGATTGTTTTAAAATTACAATAAGAGTTTGAGGATGATAAGAGGACATGTTTGTATTGTGAATGTGTGTGATGTATGTGACGAGGTATCCCTTTCATGGTTTGTTTTACATTCCCCATATCCATTAATAAACTATACATTTTTGAGCGTAGTCCCACAAATTCAATGGGAGAGATGCCGTTATTCTCATCTTTGAATTTTCCGATTACCTTTTTATTCTCTAAGGAATAAAGAATGTGATTCACAGGGTAATCGGAAAAGTCAAAATGATTTCTGAAGGATAATAAATCTTGATAAATATTTTCTGTTGTTATATGATAACAAAGAGAGTCAGTGTCTGTAAATAAAAGTTGAGCTTTATTTTGATATGAAGATTTAATCGTATTGTAATGAAAGTCATACATTAGTGACTTTGACATATCCAAGACACTGAATCCAGCATAAATGGGTTTATTTAAAATAACAGTTTTCTTCATAAGTTCTACTGCTACTAATCCATCATGAATTATGACATGTCTTTTATATTGTGGGGATGATGCAAGTTTTAAAATTCTCTTTTCACTTGCTGCCAGCCTAATATCTGAATGCCGGCGTACATCCTCCATTAATTTACCAAAAACGCTGTTATTCATTAGCTTAAAAAAATTCTTTTCAAAATCTGATGTAGCGTTTTGACGCATTTGCGTATTGTAATCAATATAAGGTTTTAGCCAAGCACTTTGATGAAAAGACAAAATACGGTGCACATTTGTCACAACCAATCCAAGTTCCACATACTGCTTAAGGTTGCGCAAATGAACAACATATTTTATCTTTGGAAGGAAAGTTTGACAAAGTTTGTGAGACTTGTAGTTTTCCTTAACAAAGTTCTTGGAAAAATCTGATAACATGTCATAATTAATATTAATATGATGGGGGGCCAAAGGAAAGTCACTATGTGATTCATGAAGATGTGCAGGGTACTGTAGATCAACTTCCAGTATATATCCTCTATCCCCATCAACATCCCCATTCATTATAAAATTGTATTTATCTACACTTTCCCACTGAAACTTATTATGCGGCATTTTTTGGGACATGGACCACCCATAAAGGTTATTAGCATCCAAGTACATAATGTATGAGGATGCCTTTGAAGAATCATAATCAGGTAAATATTTATTATTAGCTCTAGCAAAACGGTGAGTTATCACTGAAAAACCGCCACGAATGCCCTTTTCACAAAATAAATAAAAGTCTATATTCTTGAATAACTCAAGTTCGACTTTTGTATATTTCAACATAGCATCAAAAGCCAATGATGGTGCTGACACATAATGACATGGATCCAAATAATATATTTTTAAACAGAGATTTCTAAAACTTTCAACTATATCAGCTAGGAGGAGAACATCAGTTGATAAATATATGTCATGGTAGTCTTTAAGTGACTGGCACTTATATTTATCCCAAATGTATTGCGCAAATGCATAATCCTCATTGGAAATATGACTATTTGTCAATGAATTATAAAAAGCATCTTGTGATGGTAATTGTGTCTCATTCAATTTTGATATATTATCTACATACTCATAAGGGTATGCTCCTTTTCGCAATAGATCCATGTCATTGAAATGAGCATTCATTCGGGGGAACTCTTTGCATGATTTAGTCAGTTGTTCAATACTAGCAGGTAAAAATTGTAGAGAATCAATAAATTTTAAATTATCAATTCTAAATGATATGAATTTTTCCATTGAATTGGCTAATATGCTAGCTGAATGTGAGCTCTGTATTTCTTTTATAAGAAAATGCGAGTCATATCCACGGAGATTGTGGAAAAAAATAGGAACAATCTGACTATGTCTAAACTGTAAATTACATAAATTGTGTGCCATGCCTCTAAAAATGCCGGTAAGATGATCGTGATCTCGCACCTTGTCATCTTGAAGAGGATTTCCACAAATGTGGCATAAAAGTTGATTAGAAATTAGTGTACAATCATCTGCTGTAAGTTGAATTGCTCTATTAAACTTTAAAATATTTGCTATTTGACTGGAAATTTTTTGCATTTCATTAATAAAATGTGCTGTGGCATTACTACCGTGATATATAATGGGACTTGTTGAGGATGGAAAATCTGGAATTGTGGATGAGATAAAGTACCCATAACTGCACACCTTATGCTCATGTGTTTTATTTATATGCTCTCCTGTTGGTATAAGAACTGACTCAAAGTCAGCGTAAATAACAACAGGTGCAGGTAATTGTTTATGTATATTATTAAACTTAAGATTCTCATTATCAGGCATTTTAATGCGCTGAGGTCCGTGAATCTTACAATCATTTAAATGTTGAATATGATTATTTTCACTGTTTTGAATTGAAAGGCAATATGGGCATAAGAACTTTTTCCCTTCATATTTGCTAGAATTAAAGATTAATGCAGATGGATTTTTCATGAGCACATAGTGACTTCTTTCCCCATCCTTTATTAATAAAAGGCTTATGATATTTTCGGCATCTCTCTGATTGCTAATGCGTAAAGGCACTAAATATTTCGTATATGAATAAACGTTCACAGAAATATTGATATTGTTTTGTTCAAAAATGTTAATATCTTTTAAAGACACTGGGTAATGTAAACCAGACAAATTCAATTTACCAAAATATTGAGTATAGTTATTTGTACGTTCTGCATGCTGAGATACGGGATAAAGATGAGCAAGAATACAATATATAAAACATAAATTATCAGCATTATTTACATTAACTAAACTAAACTTAGGATTATTTAAAGTTTCAGGAAGTGGTAAATATGAAGAAGGAGGAGGAATGGGTACATACTTGACAGAGTTGAGTGAAATCGATTGAATTGATGAAATTGTCCAGCCAGAACCACATCGAATAAATGAATCCAAGTTGTTCATAATTTGTATGGTTGCATTGTAATAATCAGCAACATGACTATCTTGCAATGTGGTTATTGCTGTGTTTCGAAAACCATTGATAATTTCATCACCTTTATCATTGATAAAAACAATTGTTAGGACAATAAACCATCGAATAGGTGCATGTATGCTTGAAATTATATCTTCTTGATATTGATGGAATACATTTTGAGCATCCATGCTACCGTCTAACACCCATTCATGTATTTTACATGAGTTATTGAGTGCAGAACTTGAAGCAGCAGCAGCATGTGTTTCTATAAAAATAATATAGAAATTCTTTGATGAAAATATAAGTTAATATTTCCCTACTGAAATTATTTACTTTACTTGATTTTGGCATATAATATCCCTTATTATTTATCTACCATAAAAAATTTAATTTGAGATTTCTGTTAAACAATTAGTACTTACCGCTGTTTCCTATTTCCATCTCCTCCTGAGGAAGCATTAAAGTGGAAGTAGTTGCATGTGCCTCTGTAATGAAGACAAATTAGAATCAGAGAGTGAGAATGGTTCTATGATAATTAAAATATTCACTTACCATATCCCTCCTGACCATGTTGAGTATTTTTGATGTGTCGTTTCAGATTGGATTGACGAGAAAATCTTTTGAAACATTTCTTGCAGTTGAACATATTGAAATTGTGAGGATTATTTATTTTGTTATCCCTTTTATATGCTCAACTAGAACCAAATATCCTGACTAATTGGCAATTGGACCAGGTTACTATAAACTGATGAGATATTTTGTACAGTCAGGACAAGCAACTAAAATGATTTGATATTTTATACCGCTTCTACCTATGATTGATGAAGAAACAACTGATACCGATTGATTTAATGAAGAAAACAGATATTAATTATGTATAATTAATGGTAGTTATGGCGTGGATTATTGGACTGACTTGAATGAATACCATTAACATTCTTATGAGCCAATGCATAATTGAATTAACATTTTAGCTGTTGAGCCTTATGATGATAATTATATAATAAATAACTGGTAATAACTTTTTTTTGCAGGTTAATTTCACTCAAAAAATCAATTATGACATTTTTATGAGCCCGCATGAGTTGTTGAGCAGTATCCGGTATCTACTACATTAATTGAATAAATTTCAAGGGTATATAAACGGCTTATATAACAAAATTATAACTCAATAATTATGAATTATACTTATATCAAAGCTACTCCAATCGTTTGTACAGGCAATGCTTTACTGTACAAGAAGTTCAACAATTTAATAACGGAAAATATTCAAATACACCTGTTCCAAGAAGCCGTCGATACTATAAAAGCCAACGACCCCGTACGATTTCAATCACTAGCCATCTGCGAGGCAGATGTGAAGTATATTAAAGTCGCCGGCAATTTTAAATGGTTTGACAGTAATGGAAAATGTAAAAAGGAACCTTCAACAACCAGGATGATTTCCGTCAAATTGCTTATAAATGTTATTGGTGTGAACTGCGAAAAAATGAAATTGATGATGCGAGTGGAACAAGTTCGTGAAGAAGAGGAAGAAAGCAATACTGATGAGTGTCGTATATGAGTATGTTTATTAACAATTTTATCTAATCTAAGACATGTGTTGTAACCATACTAAATATAATTTTCTTACATTATCTTTGATTTATTTTAATAGTATAAACATAGTATAAAAATCCCACTTAAATAATTTTCGAGTGAATATATTTCAAACAGTTGTCTTATAACACTTTACTAAGACTAACTTATTAAAATGGATATAAGACTAAAATTTGATAAATGTATGGTTATATGTGGTCCTTCAGGTTCAGGAAAAACTCACTTCTGTATTAAATTACTAAAAAATAGGAAAAACCTATTCAATTACCCGTTAAATAAAATCTACTGGCATTATGGAGCTGAGGATGGTGAAAATGGAGAAACTTTGACAGAGTTGAAAAAATTAAGAAACATAAGTTTTAACAAGGGCTTCCCCGAGGGATGGGCTAATAAACCCAAAAAATTCGATTGTGTAGTGGTGGACGATTTATTCTCCGAAGCCACTAAAGAACCTGATTTGGTGAAGTTTTTTACAAAAATAGCACGTCATAGAGGTGTTTTTCTCATATTTCTAACACAAAATTTGTTTCACCAAGGGGGACAGCATCGTACTCGCAATCTAAACACCCATTATTTAGTTTTATTTAAAAATCCGAGGGACAAAACAGTGATTGATTTTCTAGCACGTCAAATGTACCCTAGAGGTCGTAATTTTCTCATAGATGCATTTGAAGATGCAACAAAGAATACACCTCATGGGTACTTGTTTTTTGACTTTACACAGGATTGTCCCGAAGAACTGCGTATTAGATCAGACATATTTGGACAACATATTGTGTATAAACAAGTTAATATATGAATTATTATTTTGTAAATATGAAGGTGAAAAGTAAACTTAGACGTTGTGAGCCCTTTCTAAAATCACTCTGTGAAGTGCATGGGAAAAATCGCAAAAATATGATGAGCTGTATACCTCCGGATATAGTTAAAATTATATGTGAAATTATCCATAATATGCTTTATAATGATGATATACGCATACCCCCAAAACAAATAAATATTATGAAAAAGCACAAAAAATGTCTACATGAGTTGGCAAATAAAAATAAAAATAGGAAATCTCAGTTAATACAAAATCAGACTGGCGGATTTATTGGAGCTATATTCCCTATTATAGCAAGTGTTGTTTCTAGTATTTTAGCTAGTAATCTAAGAGATTAAGTATAAACAATGGATAATCAGTTTTGACATTATATTGATGCCTACATTTGAGAAGCTAGTGCTAAGACCTTTTCATAGTATTAAAAAGGTTGAGATGAAAAAAATCCCTGTACAAATAAAAAACAAGCAAACAGCTGTTAAAAAAATTATAAAATGGAAATAAGTATAAACATAATCATCCTTTTGTTGTAAGCACATATAATGGGTAATGTTATTCCATCTCAAAATCATCCTTTAGCAAATATACAAATCACATGTGCCTGTTTTAAATCTCAAGTAGCAGATGAAATCAATGAGGAAGAAGAAGAAGAAGATATCGACATTGAAAAGTATATA
This sequence comes from Lysobacterales bacterium, assembly GCA_031406105.1. Taxonomy (GTDB): domain Bacteria; phylum Pseudomonadota; class Gammaproteobacteria; order Xanthomonadales; family SZUA-36; genus JAWXBM01. The sequence goes on from JANOGQ010000345.1 coordinate 6,266, forward strand.
TTACAATCCAAGACATCCGCATAGTTTTGGTGGAGCGGCTCCATTTAAAGCTTATAAAAATATAAAAACTTGGTTGTCTGGTCAAACCGCATATACTTTGCATAAACCAATACGTAAGACATTTCCTACTAGAAGATATAGAGTTTCCGGTATTGATCACTTGTGGCAAGCCGATTTACTTGAAATGATTCCGTATGCAAAAATCAATAAAGGATATAAATATATATTAACAATAATTGACGTGTTTTCACGATATGCTTGGGCATTACCTTTAAAAAATAAATCAGCTGCAGAAATAACCCATGCATTAGAGCAACTATTTAATATTAGAACACCACGGCACATACAAACTGATCAAGGAAAAGAATTTTACAATTCTAGCGTGTCTGCCTTATGTAAAAAGCATAAAATTAAACATTACAGTGTATATTCTCAATATAAGGCAGCGCTAGTTGAACGTTTCAATGGTACTTTACGTTCACGATTAAATAGATATTTTACATTTAAAGGTAACAAAGTATGGTTTGATACACTTGATGATATTGTATATGCGTATAATCATAGAAAGCATAGGGGTATATTTAATATGAGACCTATAGATATTAATAAGCTAAATGAAATGCAATTATGGAAAATGCAGGAAAATATAAAAATGCCAAATTCGTTGATAAAATTCTCTCTACTTGACTATTGTCGGATATCACGTGTACGTGGACCATTTTTAAAAAATTTCGATCAAAATTGGAGTGAAGAGGTTTTCCGTATTGTTGGGATAGATAGATCAGCTAACCCAATAATGTATATTTTAGAAGACTTGAATAATGAGATTGTTCAGGGAAAATTTTATAGTGCGGAACTTCAAAAAATCTCCAAGCCAAATACATATAGAATTGAAAAGATATTACAAACAAAAGGTAAAGGCGCGTATAAACAATACCTGATCAAATGGGTAGGATATAATTCAAACTTCAATAGCTGGATTAAAGCATCTAGTATAGAAAAATGAAGGATTTTTATACAGTTCTACCAAGTAATGGTTGTGCTGACACACATCCTGACAATGAAGCCAATTCATATACAATTTCATGGGACCGTACATTAGAATTAAAAGAAGAGGATAATTGGACTGTTGCTTTGAGTGAAATAAACTTTCAATATAACATTCAAACTGTAGATCGAGATTATGGGTTTGAAACTTTTAAAAGTATTGAATATTTTGAGATTACATTGTCAAAACTAATGAACTTTAATTTTGTTCATGAAAAAAGTGGTTTGAGAATTAAACAGGAAGGTTTATTACCTTTAGTTTTTGCATTGAAAGGGAAAGGACACTACGGTATCGTATTTAGTGATTATGCTGATGCTAAGGCATGTGGTTTCACAAAATTAACCATCGTCTCTAGAAAAGGTGAAGATATATCTGCAGAAGATGTACCATTCTCTAATCGTCCGATTACGTTTATGTTACGCTATGAGACGACATTCTTTATATCAGAAAGGCACCAATTTCATAAAGCCTATTATTATCCTGACGCTGAAACTCTTGAAAAGAAAGTCAATGAATTGGTAAATGGTATTGCTAGATTTGCATATGATAAAATTGGAAATAAATTTCAACTGCTGATATTAGATCCAAAGTCTTTTTCCAGCTTTTTATTTCTTAATGGAATGCACTATGTTATGGGATTTCGATCTCCAGTTATATCTGTAACACCCAATGGAAAAAGTCAAATGTTTATTGCAGAATATTCGCCGCAGTTAAATAGGGGAATTAATAGTATATATGTGTATTCAAGTATATGCCAAGATATGATAGTTGGTGGGACTTTTGTACCTCTGTTACGTAGTTTGTGGTTGGATAACAGTAATCGAAAGTACGGAGAAATAAGTAATATTGTTTTAAAACACCCAATGTACGTTCCTGTAAAACAGAACAGTATAAACAGTATTGAAATTAATTTACGCACTGACGTTGGTGATTTATTTCCATTCAGTGAAGGATCTGTAACTAGCATAACGCTTCATTTTAAAAAGAATGGATGATATACTCACTCAAATATATAGTACCGACCAAAATGGAAACGGTCTTCCCTACTTTGCAGGTAGCAAACAATTTGGAGGTGGTTGGTTAAGAACTCTTGCACGCTTTGCTTTTCCAATACTAAAACGTGTGCTAGGAGTTGCAACTAATACCGCTGAAGATGTCATTGAAGGGCGTAAGGGATTTAAAGATTCGTTAGTTGATAATGCTATGAAAGAAGTTAGTGGGATGCAAAGAGGTTCAGGGAAGCGCAAAAGTGATTCTGAGTATAAACAAGATAGCAAAAAGATTGATTATGGTAAACTTAACTAAAATGTCGGTCTGTGGAAAATCTGAATTGTGTTTATTTGATAAAGCTTCTCCTCAAGTTGTTGTAGAAAAGGCCCTATTCTGCGATATCCATCCTACTACCACAATAGATCGGAGTGGAAGAATTGAATTTCTTATTAGCGGGTCAGGTACTGAATATTTAGATTTGAATGATACTTTGCTCTATGTAAAGTTGAAGGTTACTACTAAAGATGGAAAACCACTAGCCAAGGAAGCCGTTGTTACACCTTCTAATTATTTTCTAAACTCACTATTTGATGATGTATCATTGTCACTTAATAATATCCTCATTGAGGGTGGAAATCATTTATATGCATACAAGGGTACAATAGAAAATGAGTTAAATTACAGTGAGGACACTAAGATGATACAGTTAAAAGCGGCAGGTTATAACAGGAATGATGAGTCACGCAAAATGGAAATATCAGAATCTAAGGTCATTGAGATGGTAGGGTCTTTACGATTGGATTTTTTCAATCAACCAAAATATCTCTTACCAAATGTTGATGTACGAGTGGCATTGAGCAGAAGTAAAAATGAATTCTCCCTAAATGTTGTGGGACCTGCGCAACCTAAAATAGAAATGCTTGATGCAATTATGTATGTACGTCGTGTACAAGTGGCACCTGCAGTACACTTGGGACATCAAATTGGTCTATTGACAAAGAATGCTGTCTACCCATATAACAGATCTCAAGTTATCTCTTATGCCATTGCAAAAGGGTCACTCTCTTACTTTAAAGATAATCTGTTTCAGGGCGCATTACCAAAATTCACTGTTATATGTTTCGTTAAACAGAGGGCATTCTCAGGTATTTATGGCGGGGAACCATTCAAATTTGAGCATTTTAATGTTGGTTCAGTTGGATTGTTTAAGGATGGACAATCACTTCCTTATCGCACAGTGTATGAGCCAAATTTTGGAGAAAATCTTTACATGCGTGATTATATTATTTCCATTGTTCAAAATACAGAACATTTAGATAAAAATTACAACAATGGGATTTCAATGACAGATTTTAAAGATGGACATACATTCTTTACATTCAATTTAACTCCTGACTATTGCGTAAGTCAGACGCAAAAACCACAAGATGGTAATCTGAGACTGGATGTAAAATTTCGTGAGGCATTGGCTGAACCTATAAACGTTATTGTATATGCCTTATTTGATGGTGAGATTCAAATTACAAAGGATCGTCAAGTTATATGTGACCATAAATGAATACCCAACAGCTGTTGTACTTGGGGGAAAAATATATAAATAATTTTATTGGGGTTTTCCCATTGAATGAGTTACCACCAATTCTAAAAGCACCCTGCAATTTCATAGTAAATACAGATACTGGTAACTTGCCGGGAACACACTGGATTGCTGTGAGATGTAAAAAATATGGAATATCATATGTTTTTGATCCGCTAGGCTTCAATTATCCATCATTGCTGTGCTATTATATTTCACGACGTAGTCTCAGAGTTCACTATAACAGAAAAAGTTTCCAAAATCCTCTCAATACTACATGTGGTCAGCATTGTATTCTTTGGTTGCTATCCAATCAAGCTCACTTAGAGGGTATATATTCAGATAAATAAAAACATAAATACCATTATGAAGATTGTAACTGTAAACTATATGGGGCGTGTTTTGGATGATGTTTCAAATCTACCTTTTCGACCCTGTCAACCCAATATGTATGTACATAAAACTGATCAGTATAAAATTATAATCTTCCCCAGTAAGAAATGTCATATTTGGGGATGTCGGGAATCAATAAAAACTCTATCAAACTTGCCCTTCAACATTGTAATAAATCGTATAATGTCAATGACAATTACTTTGGATATTGGAAAAGCAATTGATTTAGTCAAACTTGGACGGACTCATTCTTCATATTATGAACCAGAAATTTTCACTGGTCTACGTCTATTGGAATTTAAACCTCTCTGTGTTAATGTGTTTAGATCCGGAAAAATTGTCATTACAGGTCTTAGACATGTTGATAAAAAACTTATAAAAAAGGTTAAGGAAATAACCAATCAAATGTGTGTGTCTATAGTATAAATATAGTCAAAACTTGATAACTTTTACTACTTTCACAATGCCAATATTTCTGGATTTTGAGGGGTTCCAACATGGGGAAACAAAATTTACAATCAAGGAGTTGAGCATTGTGGATGTTGACAAACCATTAAAACCACTCTACTTCTACTTCAAAGCACCAAAATCGTGGGAGGAACTTGATGAGCAGCGAAAAGAAACCTACAATTACCAAACTCGTCATCTACATCATCTTATGTGGGATGAAGGTGTATCACGCTATTGTCGACGTTGTATCGCACATCACATCAAGGAATGTTTCCCATATTGGAAAAATTGTGTATTCTATGTTATGGGTGAACAAAAGTGTCACTTTCTACAGAAGGAGTTTCCGGATTTTGATTTTATTGAATATAATGTGACATTTAACAACCTACCTGCTGCTCCTAATCATATATCTTGCTTAAGCCATCCTCATGGTGATCATTGCGCTTTATTAAAATGCATGCAATTGTACACACACTACACAACTTTTCAATAGAAATTTTATTTACTACCTTGTCTGTTGTTAGTTTTGGTAAAGGTTGGATAGATTTAAAGAAAATTTTCAAGTTAAGGATTGAATTGATAACAGGCTAAAATATATATAACTCTAAAAATCATAGATATTAGGGTTGTTTCAAAATGTACAGCTCGCTATATATTTATAACATACTACTTGTTATTAGTAAGCACAAACAAATACATCATAATTAATATGTGGTTATCTGTTTAAAATATAGTTTCAACAACAACAGAAAAATACGCCTGTGCGATAATAGATACGTTTATTATATATATACGGCTCGCTATATATTTATAACATACTACTTGTTACAAACAAATACATCACATTTAATATGTGGTTACAGTTGGCTCGATTAAAATACAATAGTTTCACAGCGTTTGATTGATAATAGATACGTTTATTATATATATTCGGCTCGCTATATATCTATAAAATACTCCTTGTTATTAGTAGGCACAAACAAATACATCATATTTAATATATAATCAATGTGGTATAATCAATTACTATGGGTATCCACTATATAGTGAATGCTTAACGGACGTCCGCTATATAGTAGAAAATACATGTTAAATAGTCGCTCGCTATGCAGTAGATCCTAACAGGTCTATAGGTATTAGATAACACACATCTAGTTAAGTAAACATTGCTATGCGCGCATGGTCACGGCCTATAGGTATTAGGTAACACACATCTAGTTAAGTAAACATAGCTATGGGCGCATGGTCTATAGGTATTAGGTAACACACATCTCCTTATGCGCGCATGGTCACCCACATATGTAGGTCACGCACTAATTAGATAAGGCTACTACACGCCACTACTAGTTCTCTGGGAACTTCGAGATCCGGAATTCCAAACTTCAGATCCAAATTCTGATGACAGATTCGAGATCTCCGACCTCGATTATACTTCGTTAACACTTATTCGCCCGAAGTTCGAGATCCCAGCTCCTTTGGTAACAATAGGAGCAAAATGAGTTAAAACAATAGGAGCAAAAATGAGCAGGGACAATAGAGTCTATTGTCCCAGCACCGCTATTTCCCCCCTACTTATAGTATTTCGAAGGAGCAATTTCATGTGCAGATCTAATGTAAAGGCCACCTTTTACCACTGTTAAGCTCGCCTGCAACCGTTAATGGTCAACAACTGATGTTAAAAGTGATCGACAAAAATTTGTGAACAAGTGAGTCAAAGTTTATCAAAGCGGCTCGCAACTCGTAACAAGGTGCGCTTCGGAGAGTATAGAAAATTTTGGACTTGCGAGGCAGTTGCGCAATATAATGAAGCATCACGGGATGCAGATTGTATAAACGTGTGCACATTGGAGTCTCTCCAATGCTATATATGGATATTATCCAAAGTAATTAAATGCAAACATGTTAAGGGATTTCAAATGTTTACGCGAATGCACCATCGTTTCG
>JANOGQ010000406.1:0-2915 GCA_031406105.1 Lysobacterales bacterium
TGGCCAGCGCCAGGTCCTGCTGCGGATTCTTGCCCCGCGGGCGCGTACCTGCAATCGGACGAGTTTGCACCTGCCTGCCGCGCACTTCGATCAGGCGCTCTGGCGATGAGCTCAACAACACCATGTCCTGCCAGCGTAACATGCCCGCAAAAGGTGCCGGGTTACGCTGGCACAGGCTGTTATACAGCACGGCAGGATCAGGTGGCCTCTCAAATCGGGCTTTCCAGGGGCGCGAAATATTGACCTGGAAAACATCTCCGGCAGCCAGGTAATCCAGCACTTTGGTAACACCAGCCTCAAATCGGCAGGGTTCTTCTTCCTGCAGGGACTCCAGCTCAGGTATCGTGTTACCGATATCAGCGGGACCATTTTTTATCAGAGTCAGTATTCGCTGCAGAACGATTTCATCTTCAGCAACCGCCACAGCTGTGGGTGCAGCAGCCGCTTTATCACCTTCAGGCGCATGAAACACCAGAACTGCCCCGGGGCAACGCCAGGCCAGGGCATCGGGCAGCTCCGTCGGGTTGGCGGGCAGTCGCAACTTGTGCTCAATGCTGGCAGCCATCTCGTAGCCGAGGTAAATAAACCAGCCGCTGGTAAATGGAATAGTGGGCAGCGTCACTGGAGCTTCAGCAGCTTGCTGGGTAATCTTAGCGCTGTCTGGCTCAGCGCTGCCTGACTCAGCACGGTTTGACTCAGCGCCGTTTGACTCAGCGCAGTTTGACTGAGAGCAGTTTGATTCAGCGCTAAACCAGCTGTCCAGGCGCTCAAAAAAATTCGCGCCCTGACCCGGCCCGGAAATTTCGCCATTGCGGTACTGAACCAGCTTTTCCGATCCCGCCAATAGCAACAGACTACAACCCTGGTTTGCTGCATTGTCGAGCAGAAAAGGAAAGTCCTGCGGAGCTGCCGCGCTCAAGCCGACCAGGTCAGGGACCCGGTCCAGCCATTGGTAATGACTGGCCGGCACAGTACAGGCTCAGTTTGGGCCTGTTAACCGGGAAAAAATCAAAGTCCCGTTGGTGCCGCCAAAACCAAAGGAATTGGACAGGGCAACATTGATCGTGGCATCACGCGCGGCATGAGCTACGTAATCCAGATCACAACCTTCACTCGGATTGTCCAGGTTGATGGTAGGCGGAGCGATGCCGTCGCGCATGGCCAGCAGGGTAAATATGGCTTCAACTCCACCGGCCGCCCCCAACAGATGTCCGGTCATGGATTTGGTTGAGCTGATCAGCATTTTGTATGCATGTTCACCGAAAGTGCTCTTGATGGCATCAGATTCCGCCCGGTCACCCAGCAGGGTGGATGTGCCGTGGGCATTGATGTAGTCGATCTGGTCACGATTGATGCCCGCATCTTGCAATGCTATGGCCATGCAACGTGCAGCTCCTTCTCCGTTTTCCGGCGGCGCAGTCATGTGGTACGCATCACCACTCATGCCGAAACCTGTCAGTTCTGCATAAATTTCTGCACCACGTCGCCTGGCGTGCTGCAACTCTTCCAGCACTAAGATGCCTGCACCATTTGACAATACGAATCCATCGCGATTCTGGTCCCAGGGACGACTGGCCGCGGCCGGATTGTCATTACGGGTAGACATGGCCTTGGCTGAGACAAAACCTGCCATGGCAGTAGGCGTTGTGCCGTATTCGGCGCCGCCTGCAATCATCACGTCAGCGTCGCCATAAGTGATCATGCGGGCAGCCATGCCGATGTTGTGGGTGGATGTGGTGCAGGCAGTAACAATAGCTATGTTCGGACCTTTGAAACCAAAACGTATCGACAAGGATCCACCGATCATATTGACGATAGAACCCGGGATGTAAAAAGGTGAGACGCGACGCGGGCCTTTGTCCCGGTAGGTGAGCATGGTGCTTTCAATGCTGGCAATTCCACCGATACCGGCACCTATTGCGAAACCCACCCGTTCGGGGTTGATACCAGCATCGTCCAGATTCAGGCCAGCATCTTCAATGGCCTGAACTCCTGCTGCAATTCCGTACTGCAAAAACCTGTCGGAACGCCGGGCTTCTTTCTCGTCCATGTATCGGGCCGGATCAAAATCGCGAATTTCGCCAGCAATCCGGGTGTTCAACTGCGACACATCAAACCCGGTTACCGGCCCAATACCACTCTTGCCCTCACGAATGGCAAGCCAGGCCTCTTCTACGCTATTACCCACAGGACTGAGCAGGCCCAGGCCTGTTATGACAATGCGGCGATCAGACACGCTGGAAACCTCGTTTCTTCAACCCTGGCCGATGTGCTGTGGCAGGGTGTTACAGATCAAAACAGCAGCCGGCTTACGCCGGCTACCCCTGGCAAACAGAAGTGTTTACTCAGGAATTGGCCTTCACATAATCAACAGCTTGCTGCACTGTGGTGATTTTTTCAGCCTCTTCGTCGGGAATCTCGCACTCAAATTCTTCTTCCAGTGCCATTACCAGTTCAACCGTATCCAGCGAATCTGCGCCAAGATCATCGACGAACGATGCAGTAGGGGTAACTTCTTCTTCCTTGACGCCAAGTTGTTCGATGACGATTTTTTTGACGCGATCTTCAATGCTGCTCATTTTCAGAATTATCCTCGTTGGGGTGATACCGGGCCGCAATTCTAGAGAATATGTCGCTTCGATACCAGTTTATTGACATTCGCAGCAGTATGGGACCTGTAGCGAAATTAGCACGTAACTACTTATCTATCATCAACTTATACAATAAACAAAAACTAAAATCACATATACATGCCACCATTTACATGCAGCACCTGGCCGGTAATGTAGGACCCCAGCGGTGAAGCCAGGAAGGCAACCGCTGCGGCAATGTCTTCCGGCTGACCCAACCGCTGCAAGGGTATACCAGCAATCAGTTGCTCACGCTGCCCTGCATCCAGGCTGCGCGTCATATCC
>JANOGQ010000445.1:0-2910 GCA_031406105.1 Lysobacterales bacterium
ATGCCATGGCCATTGCCATCAGAAGTTACTTCAAAAAAATCGCCGAGCCTGCTGATATGGCATCGACAGCCAGCGTTGCTTTCACCATCAATCATATCGCTGCTGTCATCATCCCGGTCACTTTCGGTTTGCTGTGGTTGATTTCGCCTGCAGCCGTATTCCTGGCCGGTGCCGCTCTGGCTGCATGTTCACTGGTACTGGCCCGATTGGTACCGCGACATCCGCAAGCTGGCCATGAAGTACAATTCTTCGGAGCGACTGCAAGGAATCCGACTTGAAACCCGGTGTTGAGGATTACAGCCAGCGAATTCTGACCATCGATGACCTGCGCTTTGTGCCACCGTGCTTGCCGCTGGAGCAGGTTCGGCAGCTGGCCTTGCTGCATTATGGTGTCGAGGGTGATTACTCTCCCCTTGAGGGTGAGCGCGATCAGAATTACCGCATTCGCGCCAGTGATGGCCGCCAGTTTGTCTTCAAGATTTCCGGCAGTTCAGAACCGGCAGACGTAGTTGAAATGCAGGTGCAGGCACTTTGCCACATCGCACAGCAGGATCCTGGCTTACCGGTGCCGCGCATGATCTCTGCTCTCGATGGCAGCATGATTTGCCATGCCCATTTTGATGGCAGCAACCATGCCCTGAGAATGCTCAGCTGGCTACCTGGCAGGCCTTACCAGGACTGGCCGTTCCCCTCTCCGCAAGGTTTGCATGACGTGGGTGGATTCATCGCCCGATTGGGTAAGGCCTTGCAGGATTTTAACCACCCGGCAACGCGGCATTTCATGCCCTGGAACATGGCCAACGGCCTGGTATTTTCAGAGCAACTCAAAGACCTCATGCCAGCAGAGATGAGTGCCTGGTTACCCGCCTGTTTTGAACGCCTGAAGTCCATCGTTTATCCGCAGCTCGAAAAGCTCCGCTGGCAGGTGATTCACCAGGATGGCCATGGTGGCAATCTGCTGCGCCGGGTGGAATCCGGCGAGGCCATCAGCGGTGTGATTGATTTTGGTGACATGGTCTATGGCCCCCTGATCTGCGACCTGGCTGCCTGCGTCTCGGATTTCATGCAGGCTGCGGCTGATCCGGTGGCGGCTGGCATCGGGATCTGTCGTGGTTACCACGACATCATCCCGCTGCTTGATGAGGAACTTGATTTGATGCTGGACCTGGTGATGGTGCGGCAAATGATGACGGTGCAATTATTCGAGTTCAGAAGGCTTAATATGGAAAATCCTCCGGCTTTTGTGACCGATGAACAGCCCGGTTTTATTGCCATCCTGCAGAAACTGGCCCGCCTCGACCGGCCGGGGTTTGCCCAACAATTGAAAGAGGCGGTGGGAAATGCTTGAAAAAGGCGCTGAAAATCAAATTTTGCTGCAACGGCGTGAACGGGCCATGGGGCCCACTTACCGTCTGTTTTACCAGCAGCCCGTACACCTGGTAAAAGGCGAGGGCGTGTGGTTGTTTGATGCAGCCGGCAAAAGATATCTCGACTGTTACAACAATGTGGCTTCGGTGGGCCACTGCCATCCGCATGTCGTTACAGCCTTGTCTAGGCAGTCGGCTACGCTCAATACACACACCCGCTATCTCCATGAGAATGTGGTGAACTATGCAGAGCGCCTGACTGCAACGCTGCCCGCCGAATTATCGGTGTGCATGTTTGTCTGTACCGGTACTGAGGCGAATGATCTGGCCTTTCGCATCGCCCGCACAGTCAGCGGCCACCAGGGCGCCATCGTTTCAGATGACTCCTATCATGGCAATTCAATTGTCGTCACCGAGCTGTCGACCGCCGAGTATCCCAAAGATGAGCAGCCTGATTGGCTGGCCAGCGCAGAGCCACCTAATGGCTTTCGCGGCAGTTACCGTTATGGTGAAACCCATCTGGGGCCCAAGTTTGCCAGCAAGGTGGATGCCGCCATCGGTGAGTTGCGCGATCGGGGTCATGAGCCGGCCATGTTCATGACCTGCAATATTTTTGATTCCAATGGTGCCTTGACAGCACCGGAAGGATATTTCCGCGAGGCCTATGCCAGCGTTCGCGCAGCCGGTGGCCTGTGTGTCGCCGATGAAGTGCAGTCGGGGCTATGCAGGCTCGGTGATCATATGTGGGCATTCGAAGATTCCAGCGTCGTTCCCGATATCGTTACCATGGGCAAACCGATAGGTGACGGTCATCCGCTGGCTGCGGTGGTTACCACAGCCGCGATTGCCCAGGCGTTTTCGGAAAAATTTCACTACTTCAATACCTTCGGCGGCAATCCGGTTTCAGCGGCAGTGGGCCTTGCGGTGCTGGACGTCATTGAGCGGGAAAACATCCTGCAGAATGTGCACGATGTGGGTCTTTATCTGGCGGAGAATCTGCGGTCCCTGGCGCAGCAATATCCGCGCATTGCAGATGTGCGCGGCAAGGGCTTGTTCTATGGCCTCGAGATTGTCAAAGAGGCGGGCAGCATCGAAGCCGATAGCGCGAAGGCCAAGGCCATCGCCGAAGGCATGCGCGAGGCCGGTGTGCTGCTCAGCACTTTCGGCCCTTACGACACCGTGGTGAAAATCCGCCCGCCGATGGTCTTTTCCAAAGCCAATGCGGATCAGTTGGTGGGCTCGCTGGAAAAGGTGGTATCAAAGCTCTGACATAATCGGGTTAGAATCTGACATACGTTTCAGCTGAAACATACTATCTTCCAGTCTGCGGCTATAGTATTTATTCAACGACGTGTTGGTGAGGTAATCCAATTTCTGGCGTAAACACAGCCTCGCCGAAAACATTGCGGACAACAAAAGCCGTTAAGCTGTGATACTGCTGTTTCAGAGGCTAAGCATGTTTGAAAAGGCCAAAAAGAGAGGTTTCCAGATTCTGGCGCTTCATCATGCAGAAGCGATTTTGCTCCATGACATGCCCACTGCC
>JANOGQ010000465.1:0-5107 GCA_031406105.1 Lysobacterales bacterium
CTGCCATCTTTGCGCGAGAGGCGTGAAGATGTGGGTATGTTGGCGCGCCGTTTTCTGCACCAGGCTGCTCAGGAACTGGGCCTCGAAGAAAAAGTGCTGCGCGCCGACAGCCTGAAACAGCTGGAGCAATTTGAGTGGCCGGGCAATGTGAGGCAATTGCAGAACATCTGCCGCCAGCTCAGCGTCATGGCCCCTTCCGAACAGATATTCCCCGAAGACTTACCAGCCGAAGTGCGATCACCTGCCAAAATCGAGAATCGGCTGGCTGCACCATGGCCGGATCAACTGCGGCATTGGGCCGTAGCCGAGTTGGCCAGTGGTGGTGGAAATCTGGTAGGCCGTGCCCAGGCCGAGCTGGAGCGAGTGCTGATCGACTGCGTGCTGCAACAAACCGGCGGTCAGCGCATCAAGGCAGCAGAATTACTCGGGCTGGGGCGCAATACCCTGACCCGCAAACTCAAGCTGCATCATGAACAGGATCAGGTCTGACAACGTAGCAAGAGGCGTAGCAACCGGGTCGGACCAGCAATTAAAGTTGGTTTTTCATGCCCCAAAATCAGGTTCTAAGGATCATTTATCGGATCTGGTGAGCCATTAAAGAGTGAAGAAAAGAGTGGAAAAAGAGTGAAAGAGTGAAGACCCATCTTTTAAAAATGCGAATAAAAATGCGAAGACACCCATTCCTTAGTCAACAACTCAAGACGTCTGCATTCGACGCTGGGATATACCACACCAATGGATTACGAAAAGGACCTTAACAAAGCCCCCGGGTGTCCGGAATTAGTTGACCACTACAGACATGCATCGCAAAGACAGAATAGTTTATGAGCAAGCGAAAGGTTAAAACGCCTGCCTTCAAAACCGAAGCCGAAGAACGTGCTTTCTGGGAAAAGCACGATTCCAGCGATTTTGTCGATTGGGGCCAGGCTAAACCGGCTTCATTTCCAAACTTGAAGCCGACGACCACAACGATTTCCTTGCGTCTGCCTGAATCGCTATTGGACCGAATCAAGATTGAAGCAAACAAACGCGATATGCCGTATCAATCCCTGATCAAAGCCTGGCTGGCTGATAATGTGGAACAGAACCGTACTGATCGGCAATAGTGCCTTGCGTATGCAGTGCCATAAAGGCGGAAGCCTAAGCACCCATTCATTGCCAGTGAATCCGGAGTCGTCCGGTTGATCAGTAGATCTCACCACGTGACGATACGATCACTCCATTCGCCACGCTCAACTCATACTCGACACCTCCGCTGCCTTGCCAGTTGGCAACATCGAAGCTGCCACCCGCACCCAGCCGGTAAACCTCAACTTTGCGAAAGGCGAGGGGTTCGCCGGGCTTACAGTGTTCCGGCGTGGAGTCGGCACGCATGAAGTAGGCATAGGGGGTTTTGTGGTCCGCAGTTGCGAATACAGTCGCTATGTTAGTGGCGGGATCAAAATGCACGGCAGTCTCACGGTCGGCGGCGATGGCGCGGGCTTCTGGTGTCCAGCCGTCCTGCAGCAGCCGTGCCATGAAAGCCAAGGTACGGCCGATCCGGTCGCGTTCCTGCAAATGCTGGTCGGTGATGATGTTGCTCATGCCCGGCAGGCTGAGGAAATCGCGGTCAAGGGTAATGTCGGCGTAGTAAGGGTCTTTCAGCGAGGATTCGGCGGTGGCGCTTTCCAGCATGGCTGAATACACGAACTCTCCAATTACTGCCATGCCGGCACTGGTACCGCCAATGGGTGCAGGTTTGGCGGCGACAAAGTTGATCGCGTCGGCAACTGGAGTGTCATTCCAGAACTTGAGATAGTTCGACTGGTCTCCGCCAGCGATGAACAGTGCGTCGGCGTTGCGGATGGTTTCAATGACGAACGGATCGAACGCGGCCTCACGACTGGCAAAGACGATGGTTTCCACCGAGTCACAGCCGCACAGTTTGAAGATATAGTCGTTGTAATCGTCAGCCCCGGAAGCTCTGAGCACAACGAAATCCCCGCCACCCCCAAGCGCACCCATCCGCACATAGTTCTCGTCAACATCATCGCCCCCGCCCTGCATAACAATGAGACCCTGGGTAGCAACCTGGACATTCTCGGGGTTGCCGGTAATGAAGTATTGGTAGCCCTCCTCTGTGGTGCTGGCCATGGCAGAGCCCGTAATGGTGCACAAGACCAGGCAAAGCAGGCTACCCCCGGTCCTGAACAAGGGCCGGAACATGGGCCGGAACAAGAAAAGGTGCAGGCGCAGAATCATGCTGTCCTTCTCCTCAGCTTGCGAAATTTGGGTTGGCATTATGTGCACAGGCTGGTCTCACAACTACGCGCTCACTCCGGTAAGATCGGCGACAGGAATAAAACGGGTCGCTGATGGGCATTATGAGAGAGCAAGCGGACACAAGGCAAATCAGCCTTGGCAAGGCGGTGCAGGCGATCCGGGAAAATCACCCTCAAGTCGCGGAATCCATTTGCCGTGCGTGGCTCGCCCACAACCCGGGGTGTCTCTGGCACCTGCGCGTGCTGGGCCATGCACTGATGAACCAGGGCCAGCTCGATGAGGCTGAAAGTTCGCAACGCTTTGCCCTGCAGCTGGATCCCGACAATTCAGAGATGGAAGAGGACCTGGCAAGCGTGTTGGCGATGAAAGGGCAGCCAGCAGAGGCAGTGAGTCATTTCCAGCGCGCGATCCGGCTGGAGCCGGTGCGGCCCTTACCCTAAAAAAAGCTCGGTCGTGCATTGCTGTCGCTGGGCCGAGGTGAAGAAGCGGATGAAATGTTTCAGGCCTACCTGGAACGTGATCCACGTAAGCGACTGGTGGCTCAGGCCATCGAACACCTGCGTCAGGGCCGCAAGGTCGACGCAGAAAAAATGCTGCGCGATGCGCTGCGCCAAGACCCCGACAACGTCGATGCTATGCGCTACCTGGCTTCGTTCATGTTGAATGAAAAGAAATCGCTGGAAGACGCGGAAGCATTGCTGCGGCGGGCCACGCAACTGGCGCCCGACTTTCTTGAGTTGTGGATGCGGCTCGGCGCTGTATTGCTGGAGAATGCCCGATTCTCGGCGGCCGTGCCGGTTTTTGAACATGCCACCCGGCAGGCACCAGAGAATGCGGAAACCTAGGGCCGGCTGGCCCAGGCGCAAGCCCGTTCCAGCCGCTCAAGTGACGCTGCCGCATCCTACGCCCGGTCGCTGCAGATTCAACCCCATGTTCCCATCATGCAAATGGGCTATGGGCATTCGTTGAAAACGCTGGGCGACATGGAAGGTGCCTAGAAAGCCTATCGGGAAGCCATCCGCCTGCGCCCCGATTTTGGTGAAGTGTACTGGTCGCTGGCCAACCTGAACGTCTTCCGCTTTGAAGATGACGAAGTGCGTGCGATGGAAGCGCAACTGGAGCGGGATGATCTACCGGAAGCAACGCGGGTGCACTTCTGCTTTGCGCTGGGGAAAGCCTGGGAGGACTCCGGCGATTATGCCAAGGCCTGGCAGCATTATCACCAGGGAAACCAGGTGCAACGGATGCTGGTGGAGCATGATCCGCTGGAAATGCAGCTGCGCCAGGATCGCATCATGGGAGTTTTCAGCAAAGAGTTCCTGGCCGAGCGTGCCGGTTTTGGTTGCCAGTCGACTGACCCGATCTTTATCGTTGGCCTGCCGCGCGCCGGATCTACCCTCATCGAGCAAATTTTGGCCAGCCACAGTCAGGTTGAAGGCACTTTGGAGTTACCCTTTCTGGCCAAGCTCGCAAGCACCATTGGAAGATACCGCGCTGACCACATGCAGTACCCCGAAGCGGCCCGCGAACTTCACCCACGGGACTGGCGCGCCTATGGCGAGCAGTATCTGGAGCAAGCCCGGGAGTTTCGGCTCACTGACGCGTCGCTATTCACCGACAAGCTGCCCAACAACTTCGCGCATGTCGGCTTGCTGAAATTGATATTGCCCAACGCAGTGGTGATCAATGCACGCCGTCATCCCATTGACAACTGCCTGGGCGCCTACAAGCAATTGTTTGCCGTGGGACAGAACTTCACCTATGACACCTTCGAGCTGGCCGAATATTATCGGCAGTATCACAAGATGATGAAGCACTGGCATGCAGTGCTTCCCGGCCAGGTGCTTGATGTTCATTATGACGATACGGTGTCAGACCTCGAAGGGCAGGTGCGGCGCATTCTCGAGCACTGCGGGCTGCCATTCGAGGAATCCTGCCTGAGCTATTACGAGAACCCCAGGGCGGTAAAAACTGCCAGTTCAGAACAGGTTCGCCAGCCCATCTATCGGGACGCAGTCGGGCGCTGGCGTCGTTACGAACCCCATATCAATGAGTGGAGTGAGCAGCTCGCTGACATCATCGACGACTTGCCCGAATCGGTCAGACGCTCTGGCTAAGCCAGCGCTGCTGGTTCAGGGATGAGTTATTCGAAGCCACCCAGGCTGCTGATGTTCAGTCGAATGGCCAGACGGCCAGGCTGTGAATGCATTGCTGTAAATCCTTG
The DNA here is from genome assembly GCA_031406105.1 of Lysobacterales bacterium. GTDB lineage: Bacteria > Pseudomonadota > Gammaproteobacteria > Xanthomonadales > SZUA-36 > JAWXBM01. Next base: position 4,487 of record JANOGQ010000465.1, read on the forward strand.
CTCAGAGCAACTGAAACCAGCTGCTGGTTTTCAGCCAGGTCGTAAAGCGTGACCGTCGCAGGAGCAGTGCCACCGGCGACGATGCGATCCGAAAGCATGCACAATCCCCACCCCCTGGAGCCTGAGTTCCCGGCACTCGCGTTCGCATCATGCCGGCCCGCATGTTCATCGGCACAGCTGGGTATTGGCAGTGCCCTGTCCTCCTTCAGGTTGTCCCGGCCACAATAGCGCACCACTCCAGCTTGAGTGTCGTTGAACAGTACACCCGATCGGAATGGGCGGGCATTGTGCGCATTGGGTGGAAGTTCCGCTGCCATGTTTATTTTCTGGCCGCTGAAATGCAGCTTGCCGCCACTGTTTGCACCGGCGATGTACATGCCATCGGCATCGCAGTAGACACTGTTGAGCTGAAGTTTGTCCAGCATCAGCGGGCCATCCTTGTCGTCGTGTTTCATCGAAGCGTTGCTCGGTCGATTTCAACCACGAATCCCGGACGCCGCTACGTTTGCCTTGCGGCATCGTGTCATGCTCCTTCAAACCGAACGCGGCATAGGAATCGACATCGCGCTTGGGGCGATGCCCGTTGAAGAGGGGATTGTCGATCGGGCACGCGACGTGGAG
>JANOGQ010000475.1:0-5317 GCA_031406105.1 Lysobacterales bacterium
CGCTCGGCGAGCGCACCCAAGCGATGATTTTTTCCGCCGACGAAACCGCCGACGTTGGGATCGATCTTGCAACACCCGTGGTTGATGCCATCGGATCTGGCAGGAAGTCGAAGTTCACCGGCCACATCCCGGAGCTAACCATCGAGGTGAGGTGAATCTGTTTCGTTGGTGAGCCAGACGGGCTGATCCGTGCCAGGCTGGTCCGTACTGCACTGGTCCGTACCGGGTTGGCCATCGGTGCGGCCTGCGCGTTGAAAGATGAGAATCCCGAAGCTGAATCACAGTGGCGCGCAATCGTATTCTGCCGCCAGAGGCTTCCGGGGGGTGGGTTCTGATCTAAGCTTGGCCGAAGACTTTTCTACTGAGCCATTGAATTTGGATATCATGGCCACCTATAGGCTCAGCCAGGTAGTGCGACCAGAACTTGCGATGAGCTTTCGCCTTTTCGCAGCTGCAACAAGGAACTTCATGTTCATGAATATCCGCAACCTGGGTTTTGTACTGCTGCTGATCGCCTTGACGGCATGTGATGCAAATCAATCAGAGTCGCAGCAATCAGTTGCTGTAAGCCCCCCCGCTGACCCTTCGTTGATACCAGCCGCGCCGGCGGTGGAGCGGGCGAATTCGCCGTTTCAGTCTGTCACAAACGAGCGCCTGGTAGGAGCTGCCAATGAGCCGCATAACTGGCTGTCTCATGGCCGTACTTACGACGAGCAGCGCTTTAGCCCGTTGACCGGGATCACCGATCATAACGTGGCCGATCTCAAACTGGCCTGGTTTCAGGACCTGGATTACAAGCGGGGTATTGAGGCCACACCCATCGTTGTGGATGGTGTGTTGATCACGACTTCTTCATGGAGCGTGGTCCATGCATTTGCTGCAGCCAGCGGTGAGCCGCTCTGGAAGTTCGACCCCAAGGTTCCGCACAGCTGGGGGCAGTATGCCTGTTGTGATGTGGTGAATCGCGGTGTGGCGGCATCGGGGAACAAGGTCTTCGTGGGAGCGCTGGATGGCCACCTGATCGCTATTGATCTGCAAACCGGTGAGGAAATATGGCGCAAGCTGACCATAGATCCCAGCCAGCCTTACACCATTACCGGCGCTCCCCGTGTGGTGAAAGGCAAAGTCATGATCGGCAATGGCGGCTCTGAGTGGGGCGTGCGGGGCTACATCAGTGCCTACGATGCGGAGACCGGTGAGATGGTCTGGCGCTTCTACACCATTCCCGGTAACCCGGATGAGCCCATCGAATCAGAAGCACTGAAAATGGCCGCCCAAACATGGGCAGACGGGGAGTGGTGGAAGATGGGTGGTGGGGGTACGGTCTGGGATGCCATGGCCTTTGATCCCGAACTGGACTTGTTCTATTTCGGAGTAGGTAACGGTTCGCCCTGGCCCGCTCACGAACGTGGACAGAGTGGCCAGGACAATCTTTTCCTGTCCTCCATCGTGGCGGTGCGGCCCGATACAGGTGAGTATGTCTGGCATTACCAGACCACGCCGGGGGACTCCTGGGATTTCACGGCTACCCAGCACATCATCCTGGCCGATCTCGATATTCAAGGTGAGGAGCGCAAGGTATTGATGCAGGCGCCCAAGAATGGCTTTTTCTACGTTCTGGATCGTGCAACGGGCGAGCTGATCTCAGCTGAGAACTACGTGCCGGTGAGTTGGGCCAGTCATATCGATATGGCAACCGGCCGACCGGTGCTGACCCAGAACGAACCCTATGGCGAAGAGCCTGTTCTGATCTTCCCTGGGCCAGGAGGAGGGCATAACTGGCACCCCATGGCTTTCAGTCCGGACACGGGCCTGGTTTATATTCCCGCGCAGGAATTGCCTTTCCCTTATGCGCTGGATCCGGAGTTCAAATACAAACCGGGGTACAGCAATTACGGGGTGAATTTCATCGCTTCCATGGGCCCGAAAACGGTAGAAGAGCTGGAACCGCTGATGGCATTTTTGAAGGGTCGCATCCTGGCGTGGAATCCAGTCACGCAAAAAGCGGAGTGGGCGGTGGAACATGCCGGGCCGTGGAATGGGGGCATTTTGGCGACTGCAGGCAACCTGATTTTCCAGGGCACGCCGGCCGGCGAGTTTTCTGCCTACACTGCTGATGCGGGTAAGAAAGTATGGTCCTGGCAAGTACAGACCGGAGCTTTGGCTGGACCGATCAGCTACCAGGTGGGTGATGAACAGTACATCGCCATTACCGTGGGTTGGGGTACGGCTATGGGCATGGCCGGTGGTGCCCTGGCCGACAGCCTTAAGGTAGAAAGCAGAAGCCGTATGCTGGCTTTCAAGCTCAATGGCAGCGCACAGTTGCCGCCGATTCCGCCCGCCGAGCCACGTGCCTTACCGCCGCCTCCCGAAATTGTGCTGGATGAAAGCCAGGTGGCCGCAGGGCAGTTTGCATATTACAACCGCGGGCATTGCTCGACCTGCCATGGCGACAATGCCATAAGTGGTGGGCAATTACCGGACCTGCGCTATGCAACGCCAGCCACCCACGCCAACTGGAAAGCCATCGTGATCGATGGTCAGCGCAATGCACTGGGCATGCCGGGTTTTGCCGGTGTGCTTACCGATGCTGAGAGTGAAGCGATCCAGATGTATGTGCTGAGCCGTAGGCAGGAGCTGATTTCCGAAGCGGTGCCGCCGAAATGATCACTTCAGGCTCACTTCGCTATTGTTGCAACTCTTCCATGAGCCAGATGTGAGTCGCCTGGCCACCCTAGCCAACGGACTTCGAGATGCGCCGTATTTGCAGGCTTATTCCGACTATGTAGGTCAGCAAAAATGCGGCATAGAGTCCTTTAAGCACCGGTGATTCGATGGAATTAAGCACCGGCTTGCCAAGCGGCAGGCGCATCAGCCCGTCGGTGATGGCCGGGATCATGTGAAACAACAGCGTGGCACTGTAGCTGATGGCCTGCAGGTAGCGCGAAAACTTACCAAACAGGCTGGTGCTTGCAGCAATGGTGCCGACAGCGAGCGCCCCCAGTGTCAGGATGGCCAGTGCATGACCCGGCCCGAAGGTGCCACGCTGGTAAATCAGCAGAGCTGTAACGGCAGTAATCAGTGTGGCCATAAGGTACAACCGGCCGGAGCGGTTTGACAGCAGGATTTCTTTGTTTCGGTACAGGGTGTACAAGCCACATAGCAGCGCGAAAGCGCCCATTGCAGTATGAAACCAACCCAGTGGGATCATCGGGGGCATCGTTATTCTCGCTTTTGAGGTGACTCAGTCTGGCACCGCTTAGCCCACGGGACAAGCGCCTGGCGATTTGCCCGATCTAAGTCAGGCTTCATCCGGTACGCCAATTTTTGAAGCCAGTTTCAATACCAGCGCGGGAAAGAGCCGTTTCAGCCATAAAGCATGCATCTCGAATCCGCTGCCGACAGCGATTTCCATCTTGCTTTTGCGGAAGCCCCGCATGATGACCTCGGCGCAGCGATCCACATCCATGCCTTTGGCAATGTTGGAATCCGTGCGATTGAATCGAATGCCATCACCCCGCAAGGCATTGTCAGAAATAGCCGTCTGGATAAAACCCGGAGTAATGGTGGTCACGCGGACGCCCTTGTCGGCAACTTCGGCCCGCAATGCATCAAAAAAGCCCATCACGGCATGTTTTGCGGCGCAGTAACCGGTGCGATAGGGCGCACCCACTTTTCCAGCCACTGATGAAGTCACGGCAATATATCCGCTACCTTGCTGCAGCATGACAGGCAAGACGGTCTTGGTTAGTGCGATCTGTCCAATCACATCTACTTCGAATATCGTGCGGTAGACCGCCATATCAGTTTCCAGACAGGTGGAGCGCTGCGACAGGCCGGCATTGTTGATTAACATATCAATGCGCTTGAACCGTGCCAGGGCTTGTGCCATCGCATCGGGCATGGCGGCTTCATCAGTTACATCCAGGGGCAATACAAAAACATCGTCCGGTGCGGCACCGGCTTGCACACAACGTTGCTGAACTCGCCGCAGCTCTGCCTCACGGCGCGCTGACAGCACCAGCTTTGAACCCGCTTGCGCGAACTGCAGGGCCAGTGCTTCACCAATCCCGGATGATGCACCGGTGATCCAGACTACCTGAGCTGCGAAATCAGTTCTATTCATGCTTTACCTGCCTCCTGCGTGTGGGAGCGAGCCTTGCTCGCGACTGCGGCGTGGATTGTCGGCAGCTACGCTACCTCCTACAAATCATTAACCCTTACCGCGTGTTTTTGTGTGGTGCCTGCGGGCATTCTTCTCGATGAATTCAATGATCAGGCCGGCTACATCCTTGCCGGTAGCCTTCTCAATGCCCTCCAGGCCAGGTGATGAGTTGACCTCCATCACTACCGCGCCATGGTTGGAGCGCAGCAGGTCCACACCGGCTACGTTCAGGCCCATGATCTTGGCGGCGCGCACTGCGGTGGAACGTTCTTCCGGCGTGATGCGCACCAGATGGGCAGCGCCGCCACGATGCAGGTTGGATCGGAACTCGCCATCCTTGGCCTGGCGTTTCATCGATGCCACTACCTTGTCGCCGATGACAAAGCAGCGGATGTCAGCACCGCCGGCTTCCTTGATGAACTCCTGCACCAGGAAGTTGGCGTTCAGGCCGCGGAAGGCCTCGATCACTGACTCCGCAGCTTTGCGGGTTTCGGCCAGCACCACCCCCACGCCCTGAGTGCCTTCGAGCAATTTGATCACCACCGGCGCATCACCCACCAGCGACAGCAGGTGATCGGTATCATCGGGCGAGCTGGCAAAGCCGGTAACCGGCATGCCTATGCCCTTGCGCGCCATCAGTTGCAGTGCCCGCAGTTTGTCGCGCGAGCGGCTGATGGCGACCGATTCGTTGACGCAATAGATGCCCATCATTTCAAACTGGCGCACAACGGCTGTGCCATAAAACGTAACAGATGCGCCGATGCGCGGAATCACCGCATCGAAATCGTCCAGGGCGTGGCCTTTGTAATGCACCGCCGGTCGCATGGAGGCAATGTTCATGTAACAGCGGCGATGATTGATGACTTTCACCTCATGGCCGCGCTTATTGCCTGCCTCTACCAGGCGTTCAGTGGAGTAGAGGTGCGGGTTGGTTGAAAGAACCAGGATTCTCATGCTGTTCACCGATGATGGGACATGCGCAGCCTAATGCCGCTTTATGTCCCGGATGTGAAATTGGGATGCCGAAGAAGCGATAGAAGAATTTGTCGCTAATCTGCATCCCAATTTCACATCCGGGACATAAAGCGGCATTAGGCTGCGCATGTCCCATCATCGGTGAACAGCATGAGAATCCTGGTTCTTTCAACCAAC
>JANOGQ010000489.1:0-2939 GCA_031406105.1 Lysobacterales bacterium
TTGCCATCCTTGTCGCCGAAAGGTTTGGCCATGAAAGTGGCAATGAATCCGTGTTTGTGCGCCACGCCCTTGATGACTTGTTTCAGCATCTGCGCATGGTCGGAAGCCAACACTGGATCGTCTACATGATGCAGGTTCAGTTCGTACTGTGAGGCGGATAGTTCCTTGACCAGGCCATCCATAGGGATCTGCATGATTTCGCAGGCTTCACGGATTTCGTGCAGCAGATCGCCCTGTTCGTGCATGACTTCGGTACTGTACAACTGGCCACCGATAGAACTGCTGCCATTAGCCCGGCTGTGTGGCAGGCGCGGAGTGCCGTCCGGATTACGCTCTTCCAGCACCAGGTAGAATTCCAGTTCTGGAGCGCACACCGGCCTCAGCCCGAGTTTCTTGAAGCGTTCCACCACCCGCTTGAGCACCACCCGTGGATCATAACCCCAGGGCACGCCATCTTCGGTGTTCAGTTGCAGCAGGAACTGTGCAGTCGGGCGCTTCAGCCAGGGCAAAAGGCGGATCGTTTCCTCCAGGGCATCACAAATACCGTCGCCATTACCGGTTTTTTGGCACAAGGCGAGAACATCTCGGCCCCAGATATCCGCAGATACGCCGGTCAGGCTCATCTTGAATTGACCACCCAGTACCTTGTCAACCGCGGAAACCGGCAGCCACTTGCCACGCAGTATGCCGTTCAGATCGGTCAGCACCACCTCCAGGGTTTGTACTTCGGGATGGTCGCGCAGGAACTGGCGCACCGGTGATAAAGGCTTATCAGAGCTCGCTGAGGGCCTGGCTTTGGTTTCGGGCATTTGGCATCAATCCGCTTGAATGAGGAGTTGATTCTAGCCGGGCCACTGCCATGTTTCACCTGAAATCGGCAAAAAGTGTTCTAAGTCATTGCAAAAAATCAATAAACTGCGGTCAGCCCGGCATCTGTTGCACGACCATGGCTTCGATCAGGACAGGGCCTTTGAGGTTTATGGCTGCTGCAAATTGCGCATCAAATTCTGCTGCGCTATCAGCGCGGCTGGCCGACATGCCCATGCCCTGGGCCAGCGCTACCCAGTTGATGGCCGGCTTGGCCAGGCTCAGCATGGACAAAGTTTTTGCTGTGGGCTGGCCCGCACCCACGCGCGCCAGCTCGATGTTCAGAATGGCGTAGCTGCGGTTGTTCATGATGACGACCGTCACATCCGCCTGCTCCCGCACCATGCTCCACAGCGCCTGCAATGTGTACATGGCGCTGCCATCGGCCTGCAATGCCACGACTTTCCGCTGCGGGCAGGCAATGGACGCGCCCAGCGCCAGGGGCAGCCCTATGCCGATGGCTCCGCCGGTCAGTGTCAGCCAGTCATGAGGCGCAGCCTGCTCAGTACTGCCGAAAATACTGAGGGCACAGGTATTAGCCTCATCAGCCACAATTGTTTCTGCGGGCATCCAGCGGCTGAGGCTTTGGCCTATAGCCAATGGTGTCAGCAGTCCTGTGGGTGCGGGAATATCCCCAGGCGCGGGGACGGTATCGGCTGCGGCGCTGGCGCCGAGTTTTTCAGCCAGGCGGGTTAAGGCATCCAACAGATCTTCATCCACCGAAGCCAGCGTGGTTGTGGCACAGCTCTCTGGCAACAGCCAGCTGGGTTTGCCGGGATAGGCGAAGAAAGATACCGGTGGTTTACTACCCACCATGATTATTTGCCGAAAATCCTGCAGTGATTCCAGGGCCTGTTCAGCGAAATAGGGCGTGCGAGTGACCCGCACCCGGCCGGCGCCGCGTTGCAGGCGGGCCGGAAAGGTCTCACACAAAAGGTGGGCGCCACTTGCTTTTGCAATCTGGCCAGCCTGTTGCAATGCTTGGGCACGAAGGGCACGGCCGCCGAGGTACAAAGCGGTAGCTGTTCCGCTGCGTAGGGCTGTCGCAGCAGCTTCGATGGCCTGATCGCTGACTTTCTCTGGACGCGGCGCCGACCGGGCCTCAGTCGGAAGGCTGGCAGTTTCCCAGGTATGGTTGGCCGGCGCGATAAAGCTGGCAATCTGGCCGTTGCCTTGCAATGCGGCCTGCACCGCCTGTGCGCCAGTTTCCGCCAGCTGATCAGCAGAAGCAGAAACACCGACCCAGGCAGAGGCAAGTTCACAGTGGGCCCTGACATCGGCAGTGAGCGGGGCATCGTACTGCAGATGATAGGTGGCGTGATCGCCCACCATGTTAAGCAGCGGCACATGGGCTCGTTTGGCATTGTGCTGGTTGGCCATGCTGTTGGCGAAGCCTGAACTCAGATGCAGGAGTGTCAGTGCGGGTTTGTCAGCCATGCGTCCGTAGCCATCTGCAGCTCCCGAGACCACACCTTCAAACAGGCACAAAACAGCGCGCATGCCAGTGCTGTTGCCAATGGCGGAGACCAGTTGCATCTCGGAAGTTCCCGGATTGGCAAAACAAACCTCCACTCCAGCTTCCACCAATGTGTTGAGCAGATTCTCGGCGCCATTCACGACTTCATGCTCCTGTGCTGGCTTGCGCCAGATCAAATATTTTTCCGCGGTTCAGCAAATTTTTAGGATCAAGCGTCTGCTTCAATGCGCGCATCAGCTGCAATTCCGCAGGTGATCGGCACAGATGAAGATAGGGCTTTTTCTCGAGGCCAATACCGTGCTCGGCTGAAATAATGCCAGCGCGTGAACGCAGACAGCCGTAAACGATTTCTTCCACCTGCTCCACGATGTCGTGTCCGGCACTGCCTACCGTCATCACCGGGTGAATATTGCCATCACCGATATGCCCGAAGAATACGCTGCGGGCTTGCGGGAAACGTTCTGCGAGTTGCCGTTTTACATCCTTCACATAGTCATCCATCTGGGCAATATTCATGCTGACATCGAAAGTCAGGGTGGGGCTGAGATTCTTGTTCATACTGTCGATGTCGTCGCGAATGGCCCACAGATCGACG
>JANOGQ010000557.1:0-5468 GCA_031406105.1 Lysobacterales bacterium
GATTCAATACCCGCCCAGTATCCAGGCGGCAGGCCATAGAACAGACTGAATACACCTATCCGCGAGGAGTTGCCGCCGCTGAAATGTTGCCTAAACCATTGGCCCTGGGTTTCTCCATAATGACTGAGGAATGGCATGGTAGCTTCGTTCACCATATCCCAACGCAAAGCATCGACCAGGATAAGCAAGAGGTTCAAAGGCTGATCGCTGGAGCATTGCAAAGGCTGCAGCGGATAGTTCAAAGTGCCCTTGTCCTTGCCATCAAGTTGCCTGGACAAGCGGCGGACCGCTTGCCGCTGGCGGCTGGCGTCCGGATCAACCAGGCCAAACCGCACCAGCTGTCTCTTGGCGGTAAAACCTTTGTATACCGGCAATTGCTGACCAACACTGGTCACCGGCACGTAGTAGGCTGCATCAGCCCAGGCATGGATAAACTGCGAACCCAATACAGCCATTGTGGCCAGCACACTGATCCAGGGGCCATTGCGTGATTTGCTCGCATTGACCCATTTCCAGACCCAGGCCGCCAGCAGGGACTCAAAGATCAGCGCAATGACCAGAATCACGCCTACAAAAATCCAACTGGACGCACCTAAGATCTGAACCGTCAGTCCATTCAGACGAAAGCGACTTTGTTGCCATAACAGACTGTCAAGGTTGATCAAAGCAATCATCAGTGCAAACAGCAAGACAGCCAAAGCCATAATCAACGGGCGGGAAGGTCGAATCAGAACAATCGGTGTCAACAGCAGGAATAGTGGCAGCACTGCCAGCAGTATGTGATGGGCCGGATACACCAGGATCAGATAAATCCACGACAAGGTCGTGCCACCTGGCATGAAACCCTGAAAATACCGAACTCCCACGATTGCCAGTACCAGCGCATTGGCCAGCGCAAACCATCCCATCCAACGGAACATCTGCTTGCGACTTACCTCAGCCATGGCTTTCAGTTTTTTCCAGACGCAGTTGCGTTTGCTGATCAGAAATGCGTGCAAGTTCCTTCGCACCCTGCAAAATACTGCTGCCCAGATTGAACACCAGTTGCTGGCGCAACTCTCGCATATGGCTGGTAAATTCACTGCGGCGAAACAATAGCTCCTCAATTTTATCGGGAACCCTATGCAACTGATCCGGCGACACGATTTCTCCCACCTGACTGCGGATGGCGAATTCCATGGGTTCTATTGCCAACTCTTGCCATTGGGGATTGCGAATACGGCGAGGCACATCAATGAACAAAACTGGCTTTTCCAGCCCCAGTGAATATTCCAAAGCCATGGCCGACCAGTCGCTGATAAGAATGTCTGACCGGAACAATGACAATGTCTCTCCCATTTGGCTGATGTATTCAAAATCAGGATGGGCAGCGAAGCTTTGCCTGAGATTTTTAATCACATCCGGTGTCAGGCGGTTACTTTGATAATGCGGACGCATGATGACCTTGTAACCAGCGTTCAGTAAAGTGTCGATCAGCTCACCGCCACACACGTTAAAGATGGAGCTATCACCCCAGGTTGGCGCAATCAACACTACTGGTTTATGTCCGGGCTTCTGTCCTGACTGTTGCCCTGCTTCTTGTTCCGGTTGCTGAGCTGAAGCGCCTGGCATACATTTATCCAAACGGTATTCCCGCCCTTCATGCAAAACCTGCTCCAGCCGAGGGTGGCCGTATTGAAACAGATTCTTGGCAGGCAGGCTTTTCAATTTCTCACGCTGGCGAATTTCCCTGATTTGATGCGGGCCGGTGCAGAACAGTGTGTCGTAATGATCGAAGGAATTGGCATGGTCAACCATATGCGTACTGCCCATGCTGTGGAACAGGTAGAGGTAATGCACCGGGTGCAGGGAACGTTTCAAGTGCAAATTTCCCAGGTCCATCATGGTCAACACGAACACATCAGACTGATTCAGCTGGAACAACAAGGTCAGGAAAAACCCCTCCGGAATACAGATCGCCCGATAGTTGGCATGCTCACGCTTGAGGCCTGGATCATGAGGATCTGAACTGACATAACAGACTTTGCGATTCAGACGGGTATTCAGCTCATCAATCAAAGCGGCAAAATGATGCCAGTCCTGCCCGGTTTCCGAATAGAACACCAGTTGGCGCCAATCCCATGGCAGCTTGCGAAAGCATTTCCAACTTTTCCAGCCTTGCAGAAACGACATATCTGGTAGCCAGCTTATTGCTCGGCCGGTGGGTCTTCAGAAGACTTCGAAGCCCCGGAACGACGCAACAGATTTTTCAGCCTGTACCAATAAGTCTTCAGCGCCAGCGCGATCGAAGCAAATATTCCGACCAGCGCGGATACGATCATGCTGCCGGTGCTGGGGTCGAGGTAGGCATGCAGGGCCGGGGTATGAACCATCAGGAATACACATACCGCCAGGCTGGCTTTCAGGGTTTTTTCAGGCATGGCAGTCATGGTTTGATTCATTCTGATTAAGCGCAGGATTTTAACACTATTGCTGATTCAGACGGTTCCGGGGAAGGTTTGACGATAAGCCCTGATCAGCCGATTACGTCTTCCAGCGCCGCTAACAGACGGCCCAGGTCATAGTCGCTGATATCGCCCATGGTAGAGATCCGGAACATTTCACTGGCCAAAGCACCCTGGCCAGCATAGATCACAAATCCACGCAGTTTTAACCCCTCATGCAATTGCTCATAGCTGAGATCTGCTGGCAGGGCATAAGACCGCAGCACACAGGAACTGGCTCCATCTTCCAGCATCGGCCTGATACCCAGGCCAGCCAGGCATGTGCCGACACGATTGGCCAGATACTGGTAACGGGCATGCCGGCCACTCCGCCCGCCCGCGAACTGCAATTCATCCAGGGATTTATTCAAAGCCAGCAAACTGGTTACCGCCGGTGTAAAGGGTGTCGATCGGCGTTGTTGATGGTCAGCCCAAAGCGCAAGGTCCAGCGTCATGCTGCGCGCTGGCTGCACTGCACTTGCGAGTGCATCTGGCCTTGCCATCACCAGGCAGGTGCCGGGTATTCCATGCAGGCATTTATTGGCAGTAGCCGCACAGGCCATCAAAGTCGGTGAATCGAAGGGAATTTCTTCAGCGGCGAAACTGGAAACTGCGTCCAGTAAAAGATGCACGCCACTTTGCTCACAAAGTCTGGCCAGGTCTGCCACCGGGTTTAGCCTGCCCGTGGTGGTTTCATGTTGTACAGCCAAAACGTGGGTATAGTTTCCGACTTGCAGTTCCGAGCTGATTTTCTGCAGGTCCCAGGCGTCTTTCCAGCCCTGCCTGAGCGCCTTGCTGCTGATCCTGTGAATATTGACCAGCCTGGACAACCTTTCCCCATAAACACCATTCTCCAGCACCAGCACCCGAGCATCTGGGGCTAGCAGCGAGCTGACCATCGCTTCCAGTGCGGTAGTGCCGGAACCCCCTAACAAAACGGCGACCCAGTGCTTTTCGTCCAGTTTATAAACCAGGTTCAGTTTTTTGCGTACCTGATCCTGCAGATCAAAGTATTCAACTTCGCGATGGCACAGATCTTCGGCCACCATCGCATTCCTGACACCCTCCGAAATACTCACCGGCCCGGGGTTCAACAGAATGTTACGCATGCATAACCCTATTGGGTCTGTGTAAAAGGAAATCTGCAAAGCATTTCGATCACAGCATGCCCGCCCGATACAACAACACCAGGGCACAGATCAGTAAGTAAACTGAGATGATCAGTTCGCCGTTGCGCAGCAGAGACTGTCGGGCATTCCATTCGGCATCGGCATTGGCCTTCCAGGCCAAACGCAGTGGAATCATAGCGGGGGTTTTTGCGCTCCACTGGCGCCATTCTTCCTCGAAAATCCGCTCCAGCTTGGTGTCTTCATACTTGATGGCAGCGGGATAGTAGAACCAGAAGAACAACAAAACCAGCAGTGCCACCATCCAATTGGCAGAGGCGATTGTAAAGCCAGTCAGAATGACAAAATTACCCAGATAGAGCGGATGCCGCACCAAAGAGTAGGCTCCTGTGGTGGCCAGTTGTTTATTCTTGTAAATCACCCCAGCTGCATAAATGCGCCAGATCTGCCCTGAAATGGCAAGTATAAAACCCGCGTAAATCCGGCTTTCTCCAGCAGCTTCGGCAAAAAGACCGCAAACCAGCAACAGCAATAAACCCAATCCTTGTCGGGACGCTTCGTGAAACCTGAGGCTGTCCACAAAGCCCGCAAGCCCTGCGCGCTCTCCCATTTTCTCAGCTCGTTGACTAACCATGTGTTTCAAGTTCTCCGGGCATTCGCAATTCTGTTTCTGACGCTATTGTATTCTGCCGCGCCCGCACTGACCAATGAGTTGAGCAAAGTAATGATTCGGTGAGTCAGACTACACCCCAGTTGGTCCTTACATCCAGATGCGCCATCAGCCTGCGGCAAACTTGATCGGGTCTTTGAGCGGGCCGCGGCAGCTGATCCGGTGTCCCTTTGCGAATATGCAACTGCATGAATTCCGGGCCCTCGCGACTGGCGAGGAATTGGGCCAACTGTTGCTGGTTGACCGCTTCTTCTGAACGTCGGTAGCCGCAGGCGCTGGCGATAGCGGCAAAACTCAGGCCCTGGCTGACAGTTGCCTGTCCGCCCGTGGAATCATGCACGCCGTTATCCAGCAAAAGATGTTGCAGATTCACTGGGCCATAAGCACCCAGGGTCGCAAGATTTCCCATGCGCATCAGTGCTGCGCCATCTCCATCAACCACTACCATTTGCTTTTGCGGTAAAGCCAATGCCAGGCCGAGCCCGAAAGAGGACGCACAACCCATGGACCCGACCATGTATAGCTGATTGGGCCGGTCATCCAGCGCAAACAATTCCCGCCCGGTGAATCCAGTCGTCGCGATGACCACTGAATCGCCTGCAGGCGTATGTTCAATAACAGTTTGCAGGGCCTGCGAACGGCTCATCAAACTATCGCAGGATTCCCCAGTATTTGCGGTGTAGGCTCTTGAATATGACCTCGGCTGCCACTCGCACTGCAAGCTGCTGGATGCAACGGTATCTTTGCGCATGACGAAAGCATAGGGTCGCCCGGATCTGTCCATCTGCCAACGGGCGGCTTCCAGCATGCCGGCAACATCGTCGGCATTGCGTGGAAAATAGGCCCAGGGAATCTGCAGCCTGTCCAGCAAATCACCGGTAATCTGTCCCATCAACTCATGCTGCGGTTCGTCAGACAGACCCAGCTCGCCCCGCAATGTGATGATCAGAAGTATCGGAATGCGGAATACCCAATTCAGCGAACTCAGAGGGCTGATGGCGTTACCCAGGCCAGAATTCTGCATCATGGCCACTGCGGCGTGGCCACCCACGGCAGAACCACTGGCCGTTGCCACGGCCAGCCCCCAGCCCCTGCCGGCATATTGCAGGCACACATCGTCGCGCGAATTTTGAAGAAGTGAGCTTGACATGGAGGCTTATGAATTGGGCACCAGAAGGGATCGTAGCG
>JANOGQ010000565.1:0-5639 GCA_031406105.1 Lysobacterales bacterium
GTCCAGGGATTAAACGGGAAGTCGGTGCGCCCAATTCAATGGCCATTCCGACACTGCCCCCGCAACGGTAAACGAAGACAAGGATCATCGCAGCCACTGTGCTTTGCATGGGAAGGCGATCCTTCATAGGCAATTCGACTGCCCTTCGTGAGTCCGGAGACCGGCCTGCATGTTTGTCACTGGTTTGATCGCGGAGGGCGATGGCTTGTGCGCATTGCCGGCCATCCCGACCACCTCGTTAGCTGGCAATCCCACAAGGAATTTCTCCTCGCTGACCCTGCAACGCGTTCGGGTGCGATCGCGAGGAGTTTGATGTGCTGATCGGGATGTTCCCTGGAATGGCGTTTTTGTCGACGCCCACGCATGTAGTTCGCCACTTTCTGGTTCTTTGTGGATTAACGCTGTTGCTCGGTACAGCTTATGCCGATGAAGAACCCGCGCGGCTGGACGATCTTTTGGTCAGCGCTGCGCTGCAGCCGCTTTCGGTCAGAGATGTGGCCAGCTCAGTAACAGTGATCACATGGGCGGAAATCGAGCGGCGGCAAGTGAAAACTTTGTCGGAGCTGCTGCGTGACGTACCCGGCTTCGCCGTCAGCCAATCCGGCGGACCTGGAACCCTCACTCAGGTTCGCGTTCGTGGCGCTGAAGCAAACCAATTGCTGGTGTTGATTGACGGCATCCGTGCCAATGATCCTGCCTCCGGCGACGAGTTCCAGTTCCAGTTCGCATCAACTGCTAACATTGAACGCATCGAAATTATCCGCGGACCACAAAGCGCGATCTGGGGTACTGATGCGCTGGCCGGTGTGATCAACATCATCCATCGCAAAGATGTCGATGAAGATCATCTGGCCGCCTCCGCCGAGTATGGATCCTTCAACAGCCTGGATCTGGCACTGAACGGTGGTTTGAGTTGGCAGGATTTTCAGTTGTCCGGTGGCGTGTCGTATATGAATACCGATGGCACCAACATTTCCCGCATGGCCAATGAAGATGATGGGGAAGAGGATGGGGCCGACAACACCAGCCTCAACCTGGCTGCAGATTGGGGCATCAGTGAGTCCTGGTCTTTGTTGTTCAGCGGCCTGCATGTTGATGCGAGTTCAGACTTTGATGATTTCGATTATTTCAGCACTGGCCTGCCTGTGGATGCCGATCGGGAAACCAAGGTAAAGCGCGATTACCTCAAAAGCGAGGCGCGCTGGCAGCCCGGGAATTCGGCCTGGAGTGGCAGTTTTACGGCGGGTTGGCTGGATACCGACAATCGTAATTTTGCAGATGGCAGATGGGATAGCAGCACCGCCGCCAACACCCTGGAATTACGCGCCCGCGCCAGTGTGTTGCTGGGCGATCGAGCAGCAGGCAATCACCGCCTCAGCGCTGTCCTGGAGCAAGATGAGGTGGATTTTTCACAGCGCGGTACGGCTGCGCCCTGGGGTGATCCCAATCAGGATCAGAGTTACGATGTCACCGGCTACGCAGCCGAATACGTAGGCAAGCCCACTCCGAACTTCACCTGGACCGCAAATGGCCGGCAGGATGATTACAGCGATTTTGACGATGTGTTTACCTGGCAGCTGGCCGCTTCCCAACAACTGGGCGAAAGCTGGCGCTTGCGGGCCTCCACCGGCACGGGCTCCAAGGCACCTACCTTTATTGAACGATTTGGATTCTTCCCCGATTTTTTTGTTGGCAATCCGGATCTGCAGCCGGAAACATCCAGTGGCTGGGAGCTGGGGCTGGAGATTGAACTGGCCGAACAAGCGCTGATCTTGGGCGCCGCCTGGTTTGATCAGAAACTGGAAGATGAAATCGATGGCTTTGTATTCGATCCCGATGCGGGTTTATTCACTGCTGCAAACAAGAGTGACGACAGCGAGCGCAGTGGTGTGGAATTGACCGCCACCGGACAGTGGGTTGAAGACCTCACGATCAATGCCAGCTATACCTATCTGGACAGCCGCGAAATCAACAGCCTCGGCGAGTGGGTGCGCGAAGCTTGGCGACCGCGACATATGGCCAGCCTCAATGCCAATTATCGTTTCATTGATCAACGCGGCAACCTGAACCTGAACATCAACTACAACGGTGAACAGCTGGATAATTTTTTCCCGCCACCTTTCTTCACGCCGGAGCAGGTCGAGCTGGATGGCTTTACCGTGGTGAGCCTGGCGGCTTCGTGGAAGTTGACCGACCTGTTGGAGCTGACAGCACGCGTCAGCAATCTGCTGGACGAAGACTATGAGGAAATCCTGGGCTTTGCCCGTCCCGGCCGCGCCGTTTACGCAGGCTTGCGTGGGCGTTTTTCACAATGACACTCCGCTAGCGGGATTGCGGCCAGGCTCAGCGCAGCCCGAACAACAGAACATGGCCACGGCGCTTGATGTTTTTGAAGCCCGCATCGCTGGCAACCTGGATAATGCCGCGCGCACTGTTGAACTGCACCAGGCCGGCCAGAGCAGCCGGGTTTTCCTTGTAGTAAGCGGTGTGTTCGCGGAACAGCTGGTCGTTGCCATGGTTTCGAAAACGCCGGAACAGGCGATTGCTGTCGGCAAAATCAAAAACCACTTTAGCACCCGGTTTGAGCACCCGTTTGAACTCATCAAAGTAACAAGCCATGTCGTACAGGTTCAGGTGGATGAACACCGACATGGAGATCACCGTATCAATGCTGCGAGCGGCGATGGCGCTCAGATCCCGCGGCTGAACCTGATGAAAGTGAATATTGTCATGCCCGGCACACTCACGCCGGGCGAATTCCAGGAAAGCCGGGCTGATATCACAGGCATGCACCTCTGCCGCTTGCTCCGCAATCGCGCCAGTGCCAAAACCACAACCTGAACCAAGGTCAATCACTGCCTGGCTTTGACTGACGCCAGCAAGACGCAGGAATTTCTGCGCATAGCCGCGCCGCTCTTTACGAATCTCATCCACACATGTTTCCGGCTGATCGCCGAAGCGATATCCGATCAGGCTGACCAGCATGTTGCGAACGTCAGCGGGGTCGAGATCAATCCAGGCTCTGTTCATACTGCTATGCTAACTGAGCCGAAGCAGTTTGGGCAGTTTCACTGCCCGCAGCAAGCCAGGCAAGAGTTGGGTTGAGCGCTTGAACGTCAGAACAGGGCAGTTCGGCGCAGCCTATGTAACTCCTTGGTCATTCATGGCATCTATGTTCGTGAACATCGGAATATGCATGAATGGTGATTGAACATGAATACTATCCATCAGATCAGTTTGAAATTGCGGCTGGGCATTGACACCCGCGCCAACATCCAGCCAGAAGTATTGCTGAAGCAATGGCAAGACCTCAATGACAGAAGGCTTTGCAGCAGCAACCTGGCTTCGTCTTCAGAAAAGCTTCATAGCGGAGCGCTCAAGGCCAGCGGCAGCCGCTCAGTTTGAAGCGGCCCCTTACACCAGACTTTGCGCTGGAGCCCAGGAGCCCGCAGGTCAGAGAAGGGATCCCCGGTAGAAGCTGGTGACAGACACAGCCTGTTCCTTGCTCCGCGAGCAGCGTCTTCCACCCCTGCGGCCCTTTGTTGTACCTGGCCACTTCCATGGAAGCTCAAGGCCATCCCGGACCAGATCGGCGCAGTTCTGCTGTAGGTGAAATGCAATCTTCCCGGATTCTTCCAAGGGAACCTCTGATCAATGATGCACGGGCGCGTCCCATGTGGGTTTCGCCGCAAAGGCCCCATCTCACACACAGCCCGCCTCGGGCATAGCTAAGGCTATTGCCACTCAGCATGCTGTGCACGATCTGGGGCCTTTTCGGCAGAAACGCGCTCCTTGCATCATTGAACAGAGGTTCCCCTCCGGGGATCCCAGAAATTGTGAAGCGGCTGAGTCATTCAGCAATGAATGAGTCAGCGCTTGCAATTGAGATCAGCTGGCGGAGGTTCTGCCGGAACGTTTTGCCGGTGGGGGCTTGCTCATCCTGAGCCGCTGTCTCGTCCATGAGTTGGGTCTATAAATTCCTGACCGCGTATTAAGGCTTACCCTATAGCTTGCCTGTTGATGTTGTCAATACGATATTCCGAAACTTCAATATAAGTAAACTGGATTTCTCTATTTACAATATTAACTTTTGCAATGATTACCAATTGGCTATGCTGTTTCTTGCCTCTTTTTTTGTCGCTTGAATGAGTGGCCAAACTACCTGGAGTATCTGCTTGCCCCAATCAGCCAGGCCAGCGTCCTTAACATTACATGATCCGCTGCGCGATTTTCGCGATAGCTGCGGCTTTGCCTTGCTGGCCCACATGGATGGACAGAAAAGCCACTGGCTGGTTGAAACTACCCTCAAATCGCTGGCCCGGCTGACCCATCGTGGCGCGGTGGCGGCCGATGGAAAATCCGGTGATGGCTGCGGCATCATGCTGCAGTTTCCCGAGCCTTTTTTGCGCGATGTGGCCAACGATTGTGGCTTCAGGCTGAGCGCCAACTTCGCCGCCGGGCTGGTGTTTTTTTCCCCCGATGATGTGCTGATCGGGCGTGGCAAAGAAATATTGACCCGCCATCTGGCCCGGGTGTCACTGGAAGTGGTGGGTTGGCGTGTCGTGCCAACCCGGCCCGAGTTCGTGGGCGAACAGGCGCTGGTCAGCATGCCCGCCATTTATCAGGTCTTCGTCAATGCGCCGCCGGGCTGGCATGCCCATGATCTGGAGCGTCAGTTGTTCGTGGCACGCCGTTTTGCTTTTGATGAGCACGGCAAGCTGCCCGATCCCGACCCCTTATATTACGTAGTGTCTTTGTCGCGGCTGACCATGGTGTACAAGGGCCTGGTTCAGGCCGAGCACCTGCCCGACTATTACCCCGATCTGCGCGATCCGCGCATGACTTCGGCCATTGGCATCTGCCACCAGCGTTTTTCTACCAATACCCTGCCGCGCTGGAATTATGCCCAACCTTTTCGTTTCCTGGCGCACAACGGTGAGATCAACAGCATCAACAGCAACCGCGACTGGGCCAATGCGCGTGCCGGCATCCTGCATTCGCCTTTGCTGCCCTCGCTGGAAACTCTGTCCCACCTGGTGAACGAAAGTGGTTCAGATTCATCATCGCTGGATAACCTGCTGGAAGTCTTCATGGCAGGTGGCATGGATCTTTTCCGCGCCATGCGTTTGCTTATACCACCGGCTATACGTGCCGACATGGACCCGGACCTGAAAGCCTTTCTGCAGTTCAATTCCATGCACCAGGAGCCCTGGGATGGTCCGGCCGGCGTGGTTTCAACCAATGGTGCAGTGGCCTGTTGCAACCTCGACCGCAACGGTCTGCGACCGGCCCGCTACAGCATCACGCACGATGGTATTTTTACTGTGGCATCTGAAACCGGTGTCTGGGACTGCCCACCCGAGCGGATCAAGCGCCGGGGCCGCCTGGGCCCCGGCGAGATGATCGCAGTGGATGTCACCACCGGCAAGCTGTGGAAATCTGCCGCCATAGACGACAATCTCAAAGCCCGCCATGCCTATCGTGAGTGGCTGGCAGAGAACGTCGTGCAGGTTTGGAACAACGATGAGCAGGAACGCAAAGCCGCGCTGAAGTTCATGCGCGAGTCGGCCTCCACTTTGCCTACTTACCAACGGCAGTTCGGCCTCAGCCCGGAAGAGTGTGAGGTGGTGATCAAGGCG
>JANOGQ010000587.1:0-2789 GCA_031406105.1 Lysobacterales bacterium
GAATGGAAGCTCGCCGGCAAGACCGGGACCAGTCAGGTATATCGGATCACCAATGAGGAACGCGCGCGCGGCCTCACGAAGCCAGAACAGCTTCCCTGGCATCGTCGCGACCACGCGCTCTTTGTCTGTTTTGCCCCTTACGAGGCGCCGCGTTACGCCTGCGCCGTCGTTGTCGAGCACGGCATCGGCGGCGCGCGCATGGCCGGCCCGAAGGCGAAGGAAATCATGACGGCGGTGATGACGAAGGATCCCGCGCGCCTCAAAGCGCTGAGCCCGGGCGCGCTTGCTGAAAACGCGCGCGGATCGCGGGAGGGATAGGAATGCCGTCGATCATCCTTCCGGGCCCTCGCCGCGGCATTCAGGATCAGTTCGCGCGCCTCCATTGGCCGCTGATCATCATGCTCTCCTTGATCGCCGGCGCGGGCGTTGCGACGCTTTATTCCGTCGGCGGCGGTTCGTGGTCGCCCTGGGCCGGAACGCATGCGTTGCGCTTTGCGATTTCGATGGCCGCGCTCATCGTCGTCGGCTTCATCGGCATCCGTTACTGGATGTTTCTCTCCTATCCGATCTACGCCGTCGCGCTGATCGCGCTCGCGCTCGTTCCCTTCATCGGCGAGGTGAACACCAAGATGGGCGCAGAGGCAATTTTCGAATTGCTGCGGCAGATAGACCTCAGCCAGGAAGTATTGCGCCTGCGAGATGAGATCGAGTCGACTCGTTCTGAAACCAAGCTGAAGCGTCTCGGTAAGCGCCTCAAACTGGTCGAGGCATTCATTGAGTCCGGCAATCGTCCGGAATTCATGATTCTGACTGTATTGCCAGTGTTACCACCGGATTTACGTCCACTGGTACCTCTGGATGGCGGCCGATTTGCAACTTCAGATCTGAACGACCTGTATCGACGTACTATCAACCGCAACAATCGTCTTAAGCGTTTGTTAGAGCTGAATGCGCCAGACATCATTGTTCGCAATGAAAAGCGCATGCTGCAGGAAGCTGTTGATGCTTTGTTGGATAATGGCCGTCGCGGTCGTGCCATAACCGGCACCAACAAGCGCCCGCTGAAATCGCTGGCTGATATGATCAAGGGCAAACAGGGTCGCTTCCGTCAAAACCTGCTGGGTAAGCGTGTAGATTATTCGGGCCGCTCGGTTATCGTGGTTGGCCCCACACTGAAACTGCACGAATGCGGGCTACCGAAGAAAATGGCTTTGGAACTATTCAAGCCTTTCATTTTCAGCAAGTTGCAACGACGTGGCATGGCGGCCACTATCAAAGCTGCCAAGAAACTGGTGGAGACAGAACGTGCTGAAGTCTGGGATATTCTGTCAGAAGTGATCCGCGAGCATCCTGTGATGCTGAACCGCGCGCCTACTCTCCATCGCCTGGGTATTCAGGCTTTTGAGCCAGTGCTGATCGAAGGTAAAGCCATTCAGTTGCATCCGCTGGTATGTACTGCTTTCAACGCCGACTTTGATGGTGATCAGATGGCTGTGCATGTGCCCTTGTCTGTAGAGGCACAGCTTGAAGCACGTACCCTGATGATGTCTTCGAACAATATTCTGTCGCCAGCCAATGGTGAGCCCATCATTGTGCCAACCCAGGATGTGGTACTGGGGTTGTATTACATGACCCGCCAGTTGGAAGATTCCAAAGGCGAAGGCATGATATTCAGCGATTTGGCCGAAGTGCATCGCGCGTTTGAGAATAAGGCTGTTGCACTGCATGCTCGCATTAAAGTGCGAATCCAGGAAACCATTATTTCTGAGCACGGTGAAGAGCGAAATGAAACCAACCTGGTTGAGACAACAGTAGGCCGGGCTTTGCTGGCAGAAATCAGGCCATTGGGTTTGCCCTTCCATCTTTTAAACCGCACGCTGAAAAAACGTCAGATTTCCGGATTGATCAACTCCTGTTATCGCCGTTTGGGCCTGAAAAAGTCTGTAGTGTTTGCAGACAAATTGATGTACACCGGTTTTCATTACGCAACAAAAGCCGGAGTCTCAATCGGTATTGACGACCTGGTTGTGCCAGATGAGAAGAAATCCATTCTCAAAAGCGCTGAGGCAGAAGTTGTTGAAATACAGAACCAGTATATTTCCGGTCTGGTTACTGCTGGCGAGCGCTACAACAAGGTTGTCGACATCTGGTCTCGTACCAACGAGCAGGTGGCGCGGGCCATGATGCAAACCATGGGCAAAACCACTGTAAAGAATGCCGCTGGCAAAATGGTAGAACAGGATTCTATGAACTCCGTGTTCATCATGGCCGACTCCGGTGCTCGTGGTTCTGCGGCACAGATTCGCCAGCTGGCCGGCATGCGCGGTTTGATGGCCAAGCCGGACGGATCCATCATCGAAACTCCCATAACTGCAAATTTCCGTGAAGGCCTGGACGTGCTGCAGTACTTCATCTCAACTCACGGTGCTCGTAAAGGTCTGGCAGATACTGCCTTGAAGACTGCAAATTCCGGTTATTTGACCCGGCGTCTGGTTGACGTAGCACAAGACCTGGTGATCACCGAAGTAGATTGCAGGACTTCGGGTGGTGTGACTTTACAACCCATAGTTGAAGGTGGTGACGTAGTAGAACCCCTTAGCGAACGCGTACTCGGCCGGACGACAGCAGAAGACATTTTGATTCCGGGCACAAATAAAGTCCTGATCAAACGTAATACATTGTTGGATGAGGAGATGGTGGAAGAGATGGAAGAAGCAGGTGTAGATCGCGTTTTTGTGCGTTCTACCATTACCTGTGAAACCCGCCATGGTGTCTGTGCATCCTGTTAT
>JANOGQ010000189.1:0-2182 GCA_031406105.1 Lysobacterales bacterium
GTGACAGGTGCTCGACCAGCTCCGGACGCTGCTGCATGACGTGTTGCAGGGCTTCTTTGCGGATTTCGTAGACCACTGATTCGGTTACACAGATGACCGTCGCCGAGCGCCGAGCGCCGGTCAGTAAGGACATCTCGCCGAAACACTGGCCCGGCCCAAGCATTGCGACCTGCTGCAATTGGCCGTCGCGCTCAACATGCACCGACAGCAACCCCTCTATCAGGACAAACAGCGATTCGCCCTCCTCGCCGCTGTGCACCAGCGTTTGCCCCGCTTGCGTGAGATGGCGGTGCAGGGTCTGCGCAAGATGCCGTATTTCGTCCGGCTGCAGAGGTTCGAAGAGGTCGATTTTCGCCAATAACTTGATCTCGTCGTCAACGGTTTGCCCGTCGATCTGCCGCGCGGGCATTGGCGCGTGAAAGATATCGGTTTTGGGGTAGGCCAGCGAAATACCCGCTGTGCGCAAGTGATGCAAGGCGCTGCTCAGCACCAGGTCCTTCCATGCGGTCGGCGACTGCGGATCCCAGGGCAGAATCCAGTATCTCAGCAGGTAATCGGCACCGCGGCTGGAAGCCTTGTCGATGAGCACCACGGGCGTGTGTGTCGAATCGAAGCCACGCTCGGTGGCCAGCGCTTTTAACGAGGCCAGCAGCACACGCTTGACGCGATCGCCCGGTACGGAATAGTCCACCGTCACCGAGACCTCGTAACGGGTTGGCTCAATGGGTTGGGTGATGTTCACCACCCGTTCGCGCCCCAGCATGCCGTTCGGTACGATCACCGTGGTCTGTTCCTCAGTGACGAGGCTGGTGCAGCGCCAGCCCATTTCCCGGATGCGGGCGACCGTGACGTTGCCGCCCCCTTCATCGATCTCTATCCAATCGCCGATAGCGAGCGTGCGATCGATATTGATCGCAAGCCCGGTGAAGATGTCGACGAACAAGTCACGCAGGGCGAATCCGAGCACGACGCCACCCGCGCCCAAAGCCGCCAGAAAGCCCGTCACGCTCCGCTCGAAAACCAGGCCAACAATGCAAGTTAATGCAATCAGGTAGACGATGAAGGCTGAAATCTCTTTCAACACACCGGGTACGGGGCCGCCAATGGCACGCGCCACCAGGCGGTCCCACAGAATCTGGCGAACCAGTTGGTTGAGCAGAGCGGCGCCAGCGAGCCAGGCAAGGGTCAAAGCACCGTAGCTCCAAAAAGCCTGGATGTTGACGTTGCCATTAAAGCCAACCAGCTCCAGGATGTCCTTCTGATTGAAGGCGGCAACAAGGCTAAGCAGCAACAGAGAAACCGGAATCCAGCGTGCCAAGGGTGATTTGCGCCTGCTCACATGAGTGGGTCCTTTTAAATCTTCTTCTGAGGGGGAGAGAAAAACGCGGTGCCCGGCCATCCAAGCACGTACCCTAGCCACCGCAGATTACGCTTTCGTGACAGACTCCCTGCCGAAGCGCGCTTTCATGACTGACTGTCTGGTAAAGGGGGAAAGTCAACCGACAGACTGGAACAGAGCCAGAAAAGGGCCGAATTTGTCTCAGATTGGCAAAAAAACGCCTTTGCCAGCGGATAAATCAGCTTTTCCCTTGAAAGCCCGCAACTACAGCCCCAATTGGAGTCACAGGCTGCAGCCCCGCCCGGAGTCGAGCTGGCGTTTTTCGTTCCGGATAAGCCCCAGAAAAAGTTTCAGGCAGACGCTGCAGACAAACAACAATCCGGCCGGGTCATTCCACCGGAAAAACTGATCTGATGAATTCAACATGAAATTGGGAGATTCTGAAATGAAACTTCGTCCTTTGCATGATCGCGTGATCGTGAAGCGCGTTGAGGAAGAAAAACTGTCTGCAGGTGGCATCGTCATTCCTGACAGCGCAACTGAGAAGCCCATCCGCGGCAAAGTGCTGTCGGTTGGTAATGGCAAGGTGCTGGAGAACGGCGAAACCCGTGCCCTAGATGTAAAGGCCGGCGATACGGTGCTGTTCGGTAAATACTCCGGCACTGAAGTCAAGGTGGATGGCGATGAACTGCTCGTCATGCGCGAAGACGACATCATGGCCGTCATCGTAGGCTGATCTGCCCCCAACAACCTATGTCAGTGGAGCAGATGACTCCGCCTGACGAACTCGAGGAATACTGTAATGAGTGCAAAAGAAGTTAAATTTGGCGAAGACGCCCGCGC
>JANOGQ010000611.1:0-1933 GCA_031406105.1 Lysobacterales bacterium
TGAATGGTTTCCGGTGGCCGCTAGAATCACTGACTTTAATGTGAGCATAATGTTGCCGCAAGACCAAAGAAGCCCGGATGAGGGCGAGTCTCATGACCCAAAGGCATAAGCATGATTGATTTACGACTGGTAGACGAGCTCAGCAGCAAGCTCAGTGCATCGCTGCCGCCCGGATTGGGGCGCATGAAAGCTGAGGCCGAAGAGCAGTTCCGACTGGTACTGGCCCGCAGTTTTGAGAAAATGAACCTGGTGACCCGCGAAGAATTTGATGCCCAGTCTGCCGTATTGAAACGTACTCGGGAGAAGCTGGAACAGCTGCAGGAACAACTGACGAAACTGGAGAGAGGATAAGCCATGCTCAGAATCATGCCATTGACTACCACCACACTGCTGTTGTTGAGCACTGCCATATGGTCGGCCGAACCGGCTGAAACACAAGCCTTCAGCGATATTGCAATCCAGATCGCCAGCCAGCACGACGAAGGTGTCGCCCGTTTGCAGGAATGGATTCGGCTGCCCTCCATCGCTGCTGAAGATGTAGGCTTTCCAGAAGGAGCTGAGCACATGGCGCAGCTGGCCAGAGATGCCGGTTTCCAGCACGTCAGCATCATTGAAACCAGTGGCAAGCCGGGTGTTTTTGCTACCTTGGATGCCGATGCTGAAAAAACCCTGGGTGTTTACTTCATGTATGACGTGAAGCAGTCAGATCCAACAGAGTGGTCCTCACCGCCGCTGGCAGCCGCAATTGTCGATAAACCCGGATTGGGCAAAGCCGTAATGGGTCGTGGCGCGGTTAATCAGAAAGGCCCGCAGGCGGCATTTCTAGCAGCATTGCATGCCATCCATGCTGCAGGACAGAAATCGCCGGTGAACATTGTGCTGGTGGCTGAAGGTGAAGAAGAAATTGGCTCGCCGAATATCGGCGATATGGTGTATCACCCGGAAGTGCAGGCGGCACTGGCCAATACTCTGGGCGTGGTCATGCCCGCGGCCACGCAGGATGCGGATGGGGC
Organism: Lysobacterales bacterium; assembly: GCA_031406105.1. Classification (GTDB taxonomy): domain Bacteria; phylum Pseudomonadota; class Gammaproteobacteria; order Xanthomonadales; family SZUA-36; genus JAWXBM01. The sequence continues at coordinate 1,014 of JANOGQ010000611.1, forward strand.
TATTTCAGTGCGCCTGGGCGCCAAAGGCGTGATTGAAGTGCAGCTCATTTCCAGTGGGGAGAATTGGGGTCGTGGTCCGGGCAAGGATGTTCATTCCTCGCTCAAGGCCATGATCGACAGCCCTTCCTGGCGTTTGGTCAAAGCGCTCAATACGCTGGTGTCCGAGGATGGCAACACCATCACGATTGACGGTTACCCGCAGCCCCGGCCTATGACGGCGGAGGAGAAAGCCATGATGGCCAGGGTGGCAGAAACCAGCAATGAAGCCACCATGAAGGAGCGTCTCAGCACAGAACATTGGATCGATGACCTGCCGTTCCAGCAGGCGCTGGAGCGGCTGGTGTCGCAACCCACCGTCAATATTGAAGGCCTGGTGGCAGGCTATACCGGCCCTGGCGGAAAGACTGTGCTGCCGCATCGTGCCGAGGCCAAGCTGGATCTGCGGCTGGTTCCCGACATGAAAGCAAGCGATGCCCTGGCAGCGCTGAAAGCGCATCTGGAGAAGCGCGGCTTTGGCGATATCGAAGTGATCATGAGTGGCGGCTATGACCCCACCAGCACCAGTGCCACGGCACCGTTGATCAAGGCACAATTGGCCACGCTGGAAGCCGAAGGTCTGGATCCCGTGCTGTGGCCACGCAGCGCTGGCTCTTACCCCGGCTATATTTTTACCGGTCCGCCGCTGAACCTGCCTTCCGGTAATTTTGGCCTGGGACACGGCAGCGGCGCACATGCACCGGATGAGTATTTCATCGTGGAATCCAGCAACCCGAATATCCAGGGCTGGGACGGAGCGGTGATGTCGTACGTGAAGTATCTCCACGAACTGGCCAAGTAGGTAGCTATGGGGTCAGAGTAAAGGGACAGAGTAAAAATCCAGAATATTATACGAAGTTTTACTCTGTCCCTTTACTCTGACC
>JANOGQ010000643.1:0-4043 GCA_031406105.1 Lysobacterales bacterium
CCTGGCCCTGGATTCAGATGTCCCCACTCGCAGCTTCCGCACTGGTACTGCAGCAAGGGCTGAATGCCTTGCCCATGTTGACCTGTCGGGATCGCAACCGTATTGCCCTGGTCAGCGACCTGCTGGGACTGCAGGCCCTGGGGGTCACCTCCGCCATGCTGGTCAGGAGATACATGATGTCCAGGGAGCATCAGGTGCCAGCCCGGTCGGTATTTGAGTTGCGTGGCAGGGAGTTGCTGAGCATCGCAGAACAGATGTCGGTAAGCGCCAGACCAGCAGGTGGGCCAGCAGGTGGGCCAGGAGGAGGCCGGCAGGCAGCGAGGGGCTGCTGACTGGCACAAACGCCCGGGTATTCAGGCCGCAAGCGGACTGGAAAGCGGAGTCCTTAATCGAAAAATCCCATGCCGGTGCTCGTTTTATGCACGCACAACTGTGTATGAACCTCGATACTTTGCAAGATTACATGTCTCATCTGATCGAAGCGCGTGTGACCTGGCAATTCTCCATTATCGTTACCCTGGCGGTTCTGCCATCGGCGGAGACTGCTTCGTGGCTGAAGAGCAATCTGCGCGACAGTCTTGTTCCCGACGCTATTATCCAGCGGCTGCAGAACTCCTCTGATCCTGAGCAGGAGGGCATCAAAATCTGTGCAGAACAGATACAGAGGATCGCAGAATTACCGGGGATTTCCGGGGTTCATCTCTTCACTCCGGGTAAACCCGAGCTGATTGCCCAGGCAATCCGGCAATCAGGACTGCGCAAATCTGTCGAAAATCACGATAAAAATTACGGACGTGGCAAGATCGACTGACCGGTGCTACCATCAAACAGCAGTCGGCTACGCACAGGGCTAAGCTAAAGATAAGGCAAAACAGGGAAATTCTAAAGATCGCAATAGCCGCGACCACAACAAAAACGTTCGAGAACCAGCAGATGAAAAAAGCGCAATCCCCTCAGTAATCAACTCCACTTTGTAACGTCCAGCTTGGTGCCAGCGCGCAGGCACTTTGCACTTTTTCTACCCTGGGGGCAGGCCTGCTGGCCGCACTCTACCCCGTGCCAGATGTCTTCGCCCAAAGCAACAGCGAAGAGGAAGCTGAGAGTTTTGTCATTGAGGAAATTCTGGTCACCGCGACCAAGAGAACTCTGAGCCTCCAGGATGTTTCCCAAAGTATTGTCGCGTTTGATAACAGCGACATCGAGCGCCTCAACTTCAGGAATATGGAGGAATACGTCAAAGCCCTCCCCGGCGTTTCATTGACCAACTGCATGCCAGGGCGGAATTCCGTGGTGATGCGCGGCATTTCCACCGGAAATTCTGAGTATCGTAAGGAAAGCCAGGTGGCCGTTTATCTCGACGAGCAGCCCATCACCTCCATTTCGCAGCAGCCTGAAGTGCGAATGATTGATATTGCGCGCATCGAGGTACTACCCGGGCCATAAGGAACGCTGTTCGGTTCCAGCTCCCAGACGGGCAACATGCGCATCATCACCAATAAGCCTACCACGGACGAATTTTACGGGCAGGCCAGTGGAACGCTGGACATTACAGACGGCGGTGACTCCAGCTGGGATTTCAATGGCCATATCAACATCCCGGTCAGTGACACGCTGGCTTGCCGGGCCATTGGCTTCAATTCCCACGATGGCGGTTACGTCGATGTCGTACCCGCCGATACGTTTGCACCTCCCGAGCATGGTTCGCCTGGAAACAACGATGCGGTCGTAGATAACAACCAGAACACCTACGACGTCTATGGCGGAAGGCTCCATGCATTATGGAACCCCAACGAAAAGTGGAAACTGACCGCCAGCTTCATAACTCAGGCCAGCGAAGCGGATGGTGCCTGGGAAACGGACCCCTATATCGACGACTACAAACTCATCAAGTTTTTCGACGAATTTAGTGATGACGACTGATGGCAGACTTCACTCACCGTCAGAGGTGACCTGGGCTTTGCCGAATTCGTCTCGATCACGTCCTATTTTGAGCGGGATTCTGCTTATGAATGGGACAACATGGCCTACAACCAATGGCAGACCGCTTACTACGCAGGCTACTTCGAACGATATAATTTCGACTACGAGTACGGCACCATTTTCAATGACCAGTGGCAGGAACGTTTTACCCAGGAGTTCCGGCTGACCTCGCTGAGCGAGAGCAAACTGCAATGGATGGTGGGTGCGTTCTACGACGATGTCTACGATGAATGGGAGTACGGCTCAAAAATTCCCAACCTCACCCAAACCACGGCCTGGGAAGCCATCAACTACTATTCCTGCTACTACTCGGCTTACTACGATGCTGCACCATGCCCCGTTCCCGTAACTGATATCACTTACTGGAACAACTACCGGCGCACGATCAAGCAAACCGCGGTGTTTGGCGAAATCAACTACAACTTTACCGACAAACTGATTGCCACCGTGGGCGCTCGCTGGTTCGAATTCGACAAGGATGAATTCCAGCAATACTACGTACCTTACCTGGTACCGCCTCCCGGTTCCTATGGTTTAGGCGAAGGCTTGACCGAATCCCAAGGTACGGACAGCGACACCATCTACAAAGTTGGCCTGCAATATGACATCGATGATAATCGCATGGTCTACGGCCTCATCAGCGAGGGATTTCGGCTGGGTGGCAGCAACAATCCACGCGTAATAGCCAGCAACCCCAGCGTGCCGGAAGAATACGACCCGGACAAACTCACCAACTATGAGATCGGCCTAAAGTCTACCTGGATGGAGGGCAGGCTGACGCTCAATGCATCCTTGTTCCTGATGGAATGGGAAGGCATCCAGATCAACTCAAGGATTGGCGAGAAATTCTGGCAACGCGGAACCTGGAACGGCGAAACCGGCGAAACCGCTGGCGCGGAAATCAACGGCTCATTCTACATCACGCCCAACTGGATGATCGAAGGCAGCCTCTTTCTGGCCGATGCTGAATATACAGCGGACACCTTCCGACCCTGCACTGGAAATGATCCGGACGATTGTGAACCCACCCTGTGGATCGAAGATGGACAGGATATGCCGGGATCTCCGGATACCAAGCTCTGGGCCGCCCTGGAGTATACAGAGCCGGGTGCCTTCGGGTTCGGGGGGGACATGTGGTTCCGCTACGATACGAGTTATCAGTCGGAAACTTATGATGATCTCGATTCCGCCGCCACCAACGATCCGGTCGGGCTCATCCCTTCCTGGTCGACTGCCAATTTCCAGGTGGGTTGGGCAAGTGAATCCGCCTTGACCTGCACCTTGTTCGTACGTAATGTCTGGAACGACAATGGCATCAATTCGCTGCAAGCGAGCACCTTTTTCTATGATTTCTTCGGGCAACCCGGCGACTCGTGGTTGCGTACACTGCAGCGGCCCCGAACGATCAGTTTCAACGTAACCAAGCGATTCTGAGGCCGCTTTACAGCTTCCGTCCGGATGTTACAGCTTGGTAGCCTGCAGCCCTTGAGGGCTGCAGCTTTCCGAGCGAGGTTGAATTGCGTGCCTCCTGAAACTTCCACTTTGCCATCAGCATGAAACGGCTCATCGCCAGTTACATCCTGCTCGGCAGCACTCGCGGTGAAAGCCATGGTGGCCTATACCTGATTGATCTCGATCAGCACACCACACACCGCCCCATAGACTGGAAGCTCTCGACCATCGATTGGCGCGAATCCGAGGGAGACCGCGGATTACGCGGACTGGCCATTGATGGGGACACACTGTATGTCGCTTCAAGCCATGAGTTGCTGGCTTTTTCAAAAGATTTCCAGCTGCGAAAATCCTGGCCTCATCCTTACCTCAGAAACTGTCAGGATATCTGCATCTGGCAACGGTCCCTGTTTGTGGTATCCGCCGGCTGTGATTGCATCCTCGCCTTCGACCTCGACCAAGGCAGGTTTCATTGGGCCATGCACATCATTCGCAAGGAGTTTCAGTTCAAACCCCGGCTGTTCGAGCCCGACGACAAGGATGGCCCGCTGATGCTGGACAAACTTCAGCTCAACAGTGTCTACTGCGATGCCGATGGCATGTACATCGCC
>JANOGQ010000145.1:0-2390 GCA_031406105.1 Lysobacterales bacterium
GGTAGGTCTCCGCGCTGCCGGTGATGGTGCGCGCCGATGCCATGCGCAGCACTCCGGTCTTCACGTGGTGCGCGAGGTCCATCCCGACCGAGGCCCGAACGGCAACCGCAACATCTGATGCATCTGCAGAACGCGCAACTGGGTTACGCCGAAAACCAGCTTGTGCTCAGCGATGTGGACCTGGCCATCGAAGCGGGAATGCGCCTGGGACTACTGGGCGTTAACGGTGCCGGCAAATCCACCCTGGTGCGCGCACTGGCTGATGGCAGCACCGTACTGCAGGGTGAACGACTGGCGCACAAAGACACTCGTATCGGCTATTTTGCCCAGCACCAGATGGATCTGCTGGATGCCAATCGCAGTCCGCTGGATCATCTGCTGGACCTGGATCGCAACAAATCTGAGCAGGAATTACGCAACTATCTGGGCGGCTTTGATTTTGCTGGCGAAAGAATTTTCGAACCGGTAGGCATTTTCTCCGGTGGCGAAAAAGCCCGCCTGGTTCTGGCTCTGCTGATTCGCCAGCAGCCCAATCTGCTGTTGCTGGATGAACCTACCAACCATCTGGATCTGGAAATGCGCCAGGCCCTGAGCCTGGCTTTAGCCGACTATGAAGGCGCCCTGATCGTGATTGCCCATGACCGGCATCTGCTGCGCTCCGTCTGTGACGAACTGCTGATCGTGCACGATGGCAGAGTGGAAGTATTTGCCGAAACCCTCGACGACTACCCGGCCTGGCTGGCGCAACGGGCGCAACAAGGCCAGGCCAGGCTGGACTCAGACACCGACTCTGGCAGCAGCCGATTGAGCAAAAAAGAATTGCGGCAGGCCGAAGCCAAACGCCGGGAGGTCCTGAAACCATTGTTGCAAAAAGTGAAGAAAATCGAAGCAACGATGGCTCGCCTGCGCATGGACATCGAGATGATCGAAAAGCTACTGCATGATGACTCACTCTACTCCGACCCGGGTCGTCGTGAGGAGCTGAACACCCTGGTGCAGCGACAGGCTGGTGCGAGACAGGACCTGGCACAGGCAGAAGAAGCCTGGCTGGAAGCAAGTGAGGAGCTGGAACCATGACCTTCTTACCCTACACCCGTCGATTCCGGAGCAACAAGTGGAACTGATCGTTTTTGATCTTGATGGGACCTTGCTTAACAGCAGAGGCCAGTTGTCCCAGTTCAGCCAGGACACACTGCTTGCCCTGTCACAACGCGGCATTGCCTATACCGTTGCTACCGGTCGCTCCTTGCATGCCTCGCGCCAAATCCTGCAGGGCCAAGGCTTCCGGTTGCCACAGGTGTTCAAAAATGGCGTGATGATCTGGAATCCGCAGAACGATGCCTACTCGCACCAGAGTTTCCTGAATCTGCACGAAGTGCAACACGTACTCGAAGCGATTCTGGACCAGCAACTGACTCCTTTCATTTTTACCTTCGAGCCAGGCAATCGCCATGCGATATACCATGGGCCTTTGCAGAACGGCCTGGAAGCCTCCTTGCTACAGCAACTCGTTGATCAGAAAGACGTAGCAGTGGGAGCTCTCGCCCAGTTACCGGCCGAGGCGGAAATTACCAGTATCAGTGCCATCGGTCTGCCCACCGCAGTGAGCGCTGTTGAGCAGATTATCCAGAATGAACAACAGCTGATAGCCTATGTGGGTACGGCCTGGGAGGACAAGAGTTGGCGCTGGATCGATATTCACCATGCAGATGCCAGCAAAGGAGCCGCCATCGACATGCTGCGCCAGCAATTGGGCCTCACCCGGGTGGTCTGTTTTGGTGACAGTGAGAACGATCTGAGCATGTTTGCGCGTGCCGATGAAGCCTACGCTCCGGCCAATGCCAATGCCGAAGTCAAGGCTGCAGCGACTGCAGTTATTGGCCATCATGACGAGGACGGAATCGCGCGGTTCCTGCGCGAGCGATTCCTCAGTGGCACACTTAGCGACATCGACCAGGACTGAAAGTAAAGCTCTGTCACAGCGGCCTGCGGGCGAAGGTCAAACGACGATAAGCCAGGATCATCAGGTTGCCACCCAGTACCAGCACAATTCCGCACACTACATACACATCCAGTTTCAGGCCTTCAAACACCAGCGACAGCAACACTGCCACTACCGGTATCACCACCGCTGTGTAACCGGCTTTGGCCGGACCTATGGCACCCAGCAGTTTCAGATAACACCCAAACGCAATCACCGAGCCAAAAACCGACAGGTACAACAAGGAGGCTACATACTCCAGAGCGGGATCAAAATTGAATTCTTTACCGCTCACCAATGCCCAACAGCCGGTAATCAGCGCGCCATAGAACATGCCCCAGGCATTGGACTGCAGAACCGGCAAGCGCTCTTTCTGCGCCTGGTGTGAAGCCATGTTGCCCAAGGAAGC
>JANOGQ010000025.1:0-16920 GCA_031406105.1 Lysobacterales bacterium
TGTCCTTACTGACCGGCGCTCGGCGCTCGGCGACGGTCATCTGTGTAACCGAATCAGTGGTCTACGAAATCCGCAAAGAAGCCCTGCAACACGTCATGCAGCAGCGTCCGGAGCTGGTCGAGCACCTGTCACGTATTCTCGCCGAACGCCAGCTATTGACGCGCCAGGCCTTGCAGCAAACTGGTCAGGTGGATACACCTCAGGAATTTGACAGCCTGGCCCGGCAGCTGCTGGACCGCATGCGGGCATTCCTCGGTTCCGCCCGCTTGCATTCGACCCACTGATTTGGAAATTCACCCTGCGCCGTGCGCTTCCCGGTGCTCTTGCCCACGCCTGTAAAAAGACATTTAATCTCCACCATCCTCCGCCCGGACCATTGGCAGTTTGCTCAATGGATGGTGACTGAAGGTATGGCATCTCACTTTCAATCTGGTCGACTGAAAAGGCCCAGATGTACCTCGCTCCCTGGGTTTACAGCGTTGCTGATGCTGGGCATGGCGACCGATGCGGTAGCTGAAAACGAGTGGGCTCGCACCCTAGAACAACCGGGAAGACCCACTACCGCGCCCGCAGGCATCAAGCAAGATAGAAGGTCGTCACCCCACCCCGGCAAGCCAACTAACGGCCATCTCCGCGGATCGGAACTACTAACCTTTCCTTTTGGAAATTCAATCTGGTTGTCTGTGGACTGTAACTAATTCTCCCCGGCTGCGTTTAACCTAGGCAGATGAGCAGAATCTTTCGGCAATGGGTTATGGAATACCAGGATCAGGCCTGGTCATTGGCCCGCTATCTGCTGAAAGACGCTGCCGAGGCGGAAGATGTGTGCCAGGAGGCTTTCGTAAAGCTCTGGAATCACCAGGATTCGATCGATCGTGACAAGGTCAAGGCCTGGCTGATGAAAGTGACACGCAACGGTTGCCTGGATCGGCTGCGCCGCCGCAAACCCAGTGAAGAGCTCGGGGAATGGCATGCGGCCGCCACCAGCGATGAGCCGCAATACGGGGCCGAACATCAGGAGTTGGGCCGCTGGCTGCAACAGGCCATAAACCGGCTGGGCGAGCCCTACCGTTCGCTGGTGGTGTTGCGGGACCTACAACAGAACAGCTATGAGGAAGTAGCTGATGCCCTGGAATTGAGCCTGGCGCAGGTGAAGGTGTACCTGCACCGGGCACGAAAGCAACTGCGCGAAGATCTCGCGGAGGTCAGACCATGAAGGAAAAGTCGCCCAATCAACAACCCGGTCAGAGGCCTGATTTGCAAAATTGGGAAGATGCCATCAATGCCTTGCTGGATGGCGAACTGGATGATCAGGCGGCCGAAAGCCTCAAGGCAGCGGCCAGTGATGACCGGGCTTTGGCGCGCGCCATTATCGAAGCCTACCAGCTGCAGCAGGCACTGGCGCGGATTCCCATGGAACGGGCCCCGGCCAGCCTGCGGCGCAAACTGGCAGACATTCCGCACGTGCAGCGCAGGAAACACCGGCCATTTTGGTTTCAGCCGGCTTTCGTGACGGCCCTTGCGGCCGTGCCGCTGATCATCATTGCAGTGGCGCTGCTGGGGCCGCAACAGCCGACCAGCCGCGATCCCACGGCCGCCGAATTGAAGCAGGCGCAGCAGGAATTGGCCGTAGCGTTCGGTTATCTCGAAAAGGTGGGCCGTAAGACCAGCCTGGAAATCGGCAGGACGGTGAACGAGGAAATGCAGCAATCAATCAACGAGAACATGATCCATACGATTCAGGATCAGATGGAATTCAATAAGGAGCGAAGCGCATGAATAAGTCGATGAAAACGGGCCTGGCCCCATTATGGAGTCTGATATTGGGCTTAGTGCTGGCCGCACCAGCCAATGCTCAGGAAGATGCCTTGAAGGGCTTGCCCGGCTACGTGGATTTTGGCGAGTTGCAGGGTGTTTATGGCGATCCTAAGGTGATGATCAACCTGGGGGGCTCGATACTGAAGTTCGTTGGCGGTATGACCAAAGACGATCCCGAAACCGCGGCTTTGCTGGATAAACTCAAGGGTGTGCGTATCAATGTCTACTCGGTAGATGGCAATCCGGATGCGGCGCTGCAGAAAGTCAGCCAGGTCAAAAGCATGCTGCAATCCGGCAACTGGGAGCCCATCGTGCAGGTCAATGAAGAGGGCGAACAGGCGCAAATTTTCATCAAGTTCAGCGGCGACGTGATGGAAGGCCTGACGGTGATGGCAGTGGATGCCGAGGAAGCAGTGTTCATCAACATTATTGGCCAGATGGACCCGGCGCAGCTCAGCCAGATGATGGACAATTTTGATGTCGACATCGACGCTGATCTGGATTTGCCATGAGTCGCCGGCTCATGGGTTGCTTGCTGGCGAGCTGCTTGCTGCTGAATCTCAGCGCCTGTGGTATCACGGCGCCCCGGAACAGTGAGGGCTTCGCTGAACTGGACTCACCGGGCATTTTTGACACGGATTACAGTGTCAGCCTGTCCATCGGCCCAACCTTGCTGCACTTTGCAGCGGCGCATATGGACGATGATCCGCAAACCCGGGCTCTTTTGCGTGACCTCGATGGTCTGCGCATCCGGGTTTATGAGATCGAGCGGGATAAGGAACAGGTGGCATCAAGGGTGGCGGAGATGCAGAGCAAGCTGCAGCAGGCTGGCTGGGAGCCGGTTATGCTGGTGCGTGAAGAAGGTGAAGAAATGCATCTGTTGGTGAAGATCAAGAATGAACGGATATTGGGGTTGACCTTACTGGCTATGGAGCAAGACTCCGAAGTGGTGGTGATTAACCTGATGGGTGATATTCGTCCGCAGAACTTTTCCCGAGTAATGGTGGCACTGGAGGTGGAACATGACAGCGCCCGCCATGTGCAGGTCGCAGGTACTTAGTAAAGATTGGGCCGGTCCGGCCTGATGCACAAGACGGGATCAATGAGGCTCCCGCTCCAGCAAACAATACCCTGGGGTTACCCAATTTTCTCAGTTCAAGGATCGTCGCGAACGATCACCGTATTAAGCACCGGCAGAATTTCATCCGCTGGCAATTCAGCCCGCTGGGCATGTTCCATGATGACATCTGCGTCTTCAGCCTGGTAAATGCAGACCGTGCCCAGGGTGCCGTCTTCCTCTTCAATAACATAGGATCGGATCCACTTGATCTGATCCGGCATGTCTTCGTCGGCCACGCGTATGGACTCTGCGGCAGCATCTTCCAGTTCAGGGGAATCTTCCCAGGCTCCACGGCGTAAAATCACAAAGGTCTTCATGGCGAAACTCCTGTTAAACACATGGCAGTAGCATAGAAGAGCAGAAACAATTTTGCACAACAGTTTTTGCAGCTGCAGGCCAGCGCATCGACGCGAGCCCGACAAGGCGCTAGGATGCCTGACAAAGCCCGTGCGAATGTTAGCCCTTGCCCATGAAAAAATTCTTTCTGCCCCTGCTCCTGCTGCTGCTTTTCAGCGCTTCATCGTGCATGTCCAGCGAGCCCAGGGTGCGCCTGGGTGGCGAGTGGTTCAGTGTGGAACTGGCCACCACCCCCGAGAAGCAACAATTGGGGTTGATGTACCGCGAACAGATGGGCGATGACCAGGGCATGCTGTTCATTTTTCCCAGCGAAAACTTTCGCAGCTTCTGGATGAAAAATACCCGCATCGCGCTGGACATTTTTTATTTTGACGATGAACTCAAGCTGGTCAGTGTTTCGGAAAACACACCACCCTGCCGCACTGAGCGATGTCCTGCTTATCCCAGTACCGGGCCTGCTCGTTACGTGCTGGAGCTTAACGCGGGGAAGGCAGCGCAACTCGGCGTAAAGCCGGGCGATCAGCTGGAACTCGATCTGGACTGACTTCGGCTTCGGCGGCAGGCGGCGAGAGTTGCGACAGGCTGAGGCAACCGGGCTGATAGGGCACCGGCTTTTCGTGAGCTGACAGCTGCTCCAGTTGCGCATCGCTGAGTGGAATGAAGATTTTCATGAGCGGTTCATAAGTTTGATTATCAGGCCAGGCCAGTTTGCCTGAAGAGTATGCATAAACGATGACGAACTGTGTGGCTTCAATTCAGGCAAACTAATGGCAACATGCATTGACTGGCTAAGCCATGAAAGGAGTTAATCAGTGGCAGAGGCTCGAGCTTTTCGCCTGGCACAAATCAGTGATTGCCACTTGCCTGAGAGCCCGGATACCCCTTATCGGGGTTTGAAGTCGGATGCTGGGCTGGCGGCAGTGGTGCAGGCCGTGGCAGCCTGGCAAGCTGATGCAGTCATGCTGACGGGTGATCTGAGCGAAGATGCCAGCGAGTCATCCTATGTCCGGCTTAAAGAGCAGCTCCAGACCCTGGACATTCCAGTCTGTGCTTTGCCGGGCAATCATGATGCGCCCGAAATGATGAAGCAGTATTTTCCCCACGGTCCGTACCAGGAGCCTTACCGGCAAAAGGCTGGCGCATGGAAACTGGTGCTGTTCAATACTGCTCGTCCGCGCCGCATCGACGGCAGTATCGATGTTGCCGATTTGCTGCAGCTGACTGAGTGGTTACAGGCTGAGCGAGGAACTCCTGTGTTACTGGCCTTACACCATCAGCCTGTTCCGGTAGGCGCGCCCTGGATTGATAAACATAGGTTGCGCGAGCCTGGGGAACTGCTGGATTGCGTGGCCCAATTTCCACAAATCAAGGCGGTGGTCTGGGGGCATGTGCACCAGGCTTTTGAACAGCTCATTGGCCAGACCCGCTTCATGTCAGCCCCCTCGGCGGCGGCCAACAGCCTGCCGGGTAGCGATCGATTCAGCCCCGACCCACGTGGCCCGGCCTGTCGCTGGCTGGAATTGCATGATGATGGCCGGCTGGAAAGCGGCATTCTTTATGCGTTGTAGGAGGTAGCGCAGCTGCCGACATACAGCTAATCGGTCGCGAGCAAGGCTTGCTCCACATCCAGGCTCGCTCGCCTTGTAGGAGGTAGTGAAGCCACCGACATTCCAGCCCCACGTCGCTTGATAGCTCTCGGGCATCCCGCCCTTCGCGATCTAAGTGCATCCTGCACAAAAGGCTCGCTCCTGCATCCAGGACCTCGGCGGCAAAAAGAGCTAATCCTGCAGCGGCAGCACCAACCACAACACCAGATAAACAAGGATGCCCGGAAATGCGGCCGACAAAATCGAGGCCAGCACATAAACCACGCGGGTCGCAGTAATCGACCAGCCAAAGTGTTCAGCCATTCCGCCACAAACGCCGCCAATCAGCTTGTTGCGACGCGATCTCCTGATAGTGGTGTTTTGCGTCATACGTTTCCCCTGAGGATCCGGCAATGGTTCAGATCATCAAATCTCGGTCATTTCAAAGTCGTCTTTGGATGCACCGCAGTCCGGGCAAACCCAGTCTTCCGGCACATCGCTCCAGCGGGTTCCCGGAGGCAAACCGTCTTCGGGTGAGCCATTGGCTTCTTCATATATCCAGCCGCAGATGATACACATCCAGCTTCTGTAGCTCTGTTCGTTCACGCTTTTTACCTGTGATTGTGATTGCAAAGCGGCGTAGTTTGCCACGCTTGCTGGCCGCATGAAACCCAAGGAGTAGTAGAATGCCCCCAGCAAAAAAGCGCAGCCGAATTATTACAGGCTGCTAGCCAGCCACAGGACTTCCATTCAGACCATGAGTCAGACTACGAGCCAGAACTTGAGCAAGAATCAGGAATTGTTGAACAGGGCCCGCAAACACATCCCCGGTGGCGTGAATTCGCCGGTGCGGGCCTTCAATGGTGTTGGTGGTGATCCGATTTTTTTCAGTCGTGCAGACGGCGCCTGCCTGTATGACGTAAGCGGACGCAGTTACATCGACTACGTGGGTTCCTGGGGCCCGATGATTGCCGGCCACAATCACCCGCATGTCCTGCAAGCGGTGCAGCAGGCGGCTGCACGGGGATTGAGTTTCGGTGCTCCGTGCCCGGCAGAAGTGGAAATGGCTGAACGTTTGTGTGCACTGGTGCCCGCCATGGACATGGTGCGTATGGTCAACTCCGGTACCGAAGCCACCATGAGCGCCATTCGCCTGGCGCGGGCGGCAACCGGCCGTGACGCCATCCTCAAGTTTGAAGGTTGTTATCACGGCCATGCCGACAGCTTTCTGGTCAAGGCCGGCAGCGGTGCACTCACCCTGGGCGTGCCCAATTCACCGGGTGTACCGGCGGCACTGGCCGACCTGACATTGACCTTGCCCTATAACGATCTGCCAGCCGTCCAACACCTGCTGGCCAGCGAAGGGCCACGGGTGGCAGCTATCATCGTCGAACCGGTGACTGGCAATATGAACTGCATTCCACCCCTGCCGGGTTATCTGCAGGGGCTGCGTGCCGCCTGTGATGAGCATGGTTGCCTGTTGATTTTTGATGAAGTGATGACCGGCTTTCGCGTGGCGCTGGGCAGCGCCCAGGGTTTGTATGGCATCACGCCTGATCTTTCCACTTTTGGCAAAGTCATTGGTGGCGGCATGCCGGTGGGCGCTTTTGGTGGCAAGCGCCAGTATATGGAGCAGGTCGCACCCAGCGGTCCGGTCTACCAGGCGGGTACGCTTTCGGGGAATCCGGTAGCCATGGCGGCGGGTCTGGCCATGCTGGATCTCGTCGTCGCTGAAGGATTTTATGAGCGACTGAACAGCACCACAGCAGCCTTGCTGCTGGGACTGCAGCGCGAAGCAGATTATTTTGGCATACCCTTCCGCACCACCCAGGCCGGCGCCATGTTTGGCCTGTTTTTTACCGGGGCCGAACAGGTGATCAATTTTGCTGAAGCCGGGGCCTGTGATACCGCGGCCTTCAAGCGCTTTTTTCACTTCATGCTGGAAGGGGGGGTTTATCTTGCGCCTTCAGCTTTTGAAGCGGGGTTTGTTTCCGCCGCACACACCGAAGAGCACATTGAAGCAAGCATTGCTGCGGCCCGGGAAGCTTTTCGTCGTCTCAGCCGTGACTAGTGGGAACAAGAGGGTAATCGTGTGAAGGCCTTGAGCCTGGCAGTAGGCTCAAACCACTAGTCGAGAAACAGGTCTTTCAAGAGCGGCTTGCCCGGAACCACGCTGTACTGGTCAAAGTTCTTCATCCCGGTTGCACGCAGGACAGTCTCATCCAGGAAGAAATGGCCAGTGCATTCACGGCTGTTGCGGGTGAGGATTTCGTGCGCAGCATCGGCCATGATTTCCGCTGTGCGACAATTTTCAGCGGCTACTGATCCGGCCAGTTGATTCAGCGCGGCGGTAGCGATCACGGTCCTGGGCCACAGCGTGTTAAAGGCTACACCGGCTTTGCGGAACTCTTCGGCCATGCCCAGCACGCACATGCTCATGCCGTACTTGGACATGGTGTAGGCCACATGGGGTGCGAACCACTCGGGATTGAGATTCAGCGGCGGTGACAGATTCAGCACGTGCGGGTTAGCCGCTTTGAGCAGATGCGGGATGCAGGCCCGAATGGTGGTGTAACTGCCGCGTACATTCGCTTCGAACATGAGGTCGAAGCGACGCATGGGCAGTTCCTGGGTGTTCTTCAGCATGATGGCGCTGGCATTGTTGACCAGGATATCGATACCACCGAACTCTGCTACGGCCTTGGCGACCGCTGCATCCACCTCTTCATCGTCGCGCACATCCATGCGCACGGCCAGGCCCCGGCCACCTGCCGCCACAATTTCTTCAAGGGCTGTATGAATGGTGCCTTCCAGTTTGGGATGGGGCTTGTCGGTTTTGGAGGCGACAATAATATGGGCGCCATCGCGGGCTGCACGCAGCGCGATGGCCTTGCCTATGCCTCGCGAGGCGCCGGTGATGAACAGCGTTTTGCCCCTGAGCGATTTTGAACCTGTAGACATTCTGGCAGTCCCCAATGGTGGCGGGCCCGCCCCGGTAAAGTGCCAGCCCGCTGATTCTGACTTTTAATGCCCTGATTTATGCAGAGCTTGCATTATGATAACCGTCCCCGGCGTGTTCCGGGCCAGAAAAATCAACGAATAGTGGACTTTCCGGGTTGAGCCCTTGATGGAATCTGCAAGCTGGACACAGGAATTGCTGAGCTGGGTAAATGCCAACCCGGGCTGGGGCATTCTGATTGTTTTTTTGGTGGCCTTCTTTGAGTCACTGGTGCTGATCGGGATTGTATTGCCTGGCATCATGATCCTGTTCGGTGTGGGCACGCTGATCGGACTGGGTGTGATGGATGTGCTGCCTGTCTGGCTGGCCGGTTCCAGTGGCGCCTTTCTGGGTGACACCCTCAGCTTCGCGCTGGGCTATCGCAATCGCGAGCACCTGCTGGATATGTGGCCCTTTTCGCGCTATCCCGGAATGATGGAGAGGGGCATACGCTTTTTTCAGACGCACGGAGTTAAAAGCGTTGTTGCCGGACGTTTTATCGGCCCACTGCGGCCCATCATTCCGGCGGTAGTGGGCATCATGCGCATGTCGCCCTCGAAGTTCATTGTGGTAGATCTGGCGGCCTGCATCGCCTGGGCGCCGGCATTTCTGATCCCTGGTCTGCTGTTTGGTGCCTCGCTGGAAGTCGCTTCGGAATACACCGGCAGGCTGGCCATGGTGCTGGTGATTGCGCTGTTTGCCCTGTGGTTGCCCTGGTGGCTGCTGCGGGCCATCTATGAACCGCTGGCCAGCCGTTCGGCCCGCTGGATGCGCCACGGCATCCGCTGGACGCGCCGACATCCGGTTTTGGGTCGCATCGCCGCTCCGCTGCTGGACCCGTCCCGCCCCGAAGTCCTGTCGGTCACAGCGATCGGGCTGGTATTGGTGTTTGTGTTCTGGGGTCTGATCCTGTTGCTGTTCCTCTCGCCGTTTGCGCCGCAGCCGCAAGCACTGGATCAGTCGGTACAGGAATTGGCGCTGTCCTTGCGCAATCAGTTGGCCGATCCTTTTTTCGTAGCGGTCTCGCAGCTGTCGCGCTGGCAGGTCACTTTGTTTTCCAGTGCGGCAGTGTTTTTATGGCTCTACGGCGCCAATCGCCCACTGGCAGCAAACCACTGGCTGGTTGCCATCGGCGGTGGCTGGCTGATTCAGATGTTATTGGCCTTTGGTTTGCGGGCCACGCCGCAGATGATGGAGGTTTCCGCCGAATCCTTACGCGGCCCCAGTTCGGCCATGAGCCTGACCACCGTGGTGTTCTCGTTTTTTGCCGTGATGATTGCCGGTGAGGTGCGTCGCAAGCACCGGCAGTGGCCCTATCTGACTGCCGGTTTGGTTCTGACCCTGCTGTTGCTGGCGCGCTTGTACCTGGGCCTGGAATGGCTCAGTGGTGGCTTGATGGGTGTGCTGCTGGGGCTGGCCTGGACGCTGGTGGTGGGTATGGCCTATCGCCAACGCGCCACGCTGAATTTTTCCGGCGCACTGGCCGGGTTGATTTTTTATGGATCCGCCACTCTTCTGTTCCTCTGGCAGGCGAACGAGCACACCGCCAAAGAAGTGGCAGCACTGCAATCGCTGATACCCAGCCAACAAATGAGCGAGCAGGACTGGTGGGATCATGCCTGGCAGGAATTGCCCAGCGAGCGAACCGGGTCTTTGTCCACGCAATCGCGCCGCTTCAATATACAGCTGGCCGCGGATCCTGCAGCGATTGCAGAGGCGCTGCTGAAAACCGGATGGAAGCGTGAACCTCCCAGTGACTGGCTGTGGATCATACAAGCCCTGAATCCGGAACCGGACCAGGCTTCGCTGCCTTTCCTTGGGCGTGCCTATGAAGGCCGATCCGAAACTTTGCTGTTGTATCGGCAGCTGCCGGACGGCGGCCCATTGGTGACCTTGCGTTTATGGGATTCCGGCGTGCGCCTGCAGCCCGGAGAGCGGGTGCTATACCTGGCGCAATATTCCGAAGAGCAGCTGGTGCAACGCCTGGGGGCATTCAGTTACTGGCGTTCGGTGCCCCTGGCGGTAGCAGAGATGGGCGATTTACGGGCGCTGCTGCGCCAGTTCGAACAAGGCCAGGCATCAGAACAAATGCTATTGCTACGTTGACCTGACTTCTTCATCGCCACATATTCACGTCGAGAAACTGGCCTGTGCCATCCAGAAATTCTTCACGTTCTGGATTCCAGAGCTTGCTGCGCAACTCCGGAAGGACGGCCTGGGGGACGGCGCAACTCCGGAAGGACGGCCTGGGGGACGGCGCAACTCCGGAAGGACGGCAAGTCAGTTTGCAGCCCCTGCAGCGTGGCGCCTATCGTTGTGAATGAATTATTCCGACTGAAAACGCGGCAGGATCTGCAGCAGGTCCTGCAAACGACGGATGGGATCATCCAGCTCCAATAACTGCTGCTTCTCAATGGCGGCCAGTGGCAGCAGCTCTGCCAGGCGATAACCCACCCAGCTGGCGTCATCCAGCTTTTCAGCGCTATGCCCGGGGTACTGGTCACCGACTTTTTCCATGAAACGGGCCAGCACCTGGCTGAGCACCGAGTGGGTTTCCGGTACCGGCTGGTGCGGGGGCTCTGCCAATAATTCCACCTGGCCGATTATCAGGCCGTTAGCCTGTCGTTCGGTATGCTGCACCCGAAAGCGTTCAGCACCGACTGCTGACACTCCCAACAGGCCATCTTCGAGCGTGTACCAGTCGACAATCTCGGCCAGGGTACCGATTTTGGCTGGGCGCACCGGTGCGATGGCCTCTTCACCTTCCATGATCAGGCACACGCCGAAATCCGATTCATTGCTGGCGCAATCGCGCACCATTTGCAGGTAGCGCTGTTCAAAAATACGCAAGGGTAGATAGCCGTCCGGAAACAGCACCGTGCGCAAGGGAAACAGGGGAATTTCAATCAGCAAGAGCCGTGGCCTGGCAGCATCACAGCGCAAGCAGCTACGCCATGGGATGCTGGAATCTGCTGCCGGTCTCTAGCCGCTGAATGAATACCGGGCCGGGCATTGCCGATCTCTTTGTTACAGTTCATCAGTGCTCAGCTGCTGGCAAAAACGCTGCGTGGCTGCATCAAACGCCCCGTTGCTCATGAATACCACGTGATCGCCTGCTTTCACCGCATCGACCATGTGCTGCAACATGTCCTCGGTTTTGGTAACTACCCGGCCTCGGCCTTCCAGCGGTGCCAGCGCTTCCTGTGGATCCCAGTTGATGCCTTCACCGGCCTTCAGCCAGACCCGATCGGCAGCGATCAGGGCAGGGCCCAGCTCTTCGATGTGAACGCCGGCACGCATGGTGTTGCTGCGTGGCTCCAGTGCCACCAGCAAGCGGGCATTGCCAATATTGCGGCGCAGGCCTTCAAGGGTCAGGCGAATGGCAGTGGGGTGATGGGCGAAATCATCATATATGTGCACACCACCGATTTCGGCTACCAGTTCCATGCGCCGCTTTACGCCGCGAAAGCGGGACAGGTGGTCAATGGCCTCGCTGGCATCCACGCCGGCAGCCGCGCAAGCAGCAATGGCAGCGCAGGCATTCATGGCATTGTGGCGACCCTGCATGCTCCAGTGCAGCTGGCCGATGGGCTGGCCTGCACGCTTGAAGCTCAATTCGCTGCCGCCAGGCTTGATCAATTCAACTTGCCATTCAGCCTCATCATCGTTCAGCGCGAATCGCTGCAACTGGCTCCAGCAACCCCGATCCAGCACCGCTTCGAGCTGGTCATCGGCCGCATTGCTGATGATGGTGCCCTTGCCTGGAATGGTGCGCACCAGGTGGTGAAACTGTGTCTGTATGGATGCCAGGTCCGGGTAGATATCGGCGTGGTCGTATTCCAGGTTATTGAGGATGGCGATGTCCGGGCGGTAGTGCACGAACTTGGCCCGCTTGTCGAAAAAAGCTGTGTCGTATTCGTCAGCCTCGACCACAAAAAAGCGCGCACCATCGCGCGCCGAATAACCAAAATCAGTAGGCACACCACCGATCAGAAAACCGGGGTTCAAGCCAGCCTGATCGAGAATGAAAGCCACCATGCTGGAAGTGGTGGTCTTGCCGTGGGTACCGGCTACGGCAATAACGGTTTTGCCGCGCAGGTAATTCTCACCCAGCCAGCGTGGGCCGGAAGTGTAGGGAATGCCGCTGTTGAGCACATACTCAATCGCCGGGTTGCCGCGGCTCAGGGCATTGCCAACGACCACCAGATCAGGATGCGGCTGAAGGTTTTCTGCGGCATAACCTTCAAACAACTCAATGCCCTCGGCTTCGAGCTGGGTACTCATGGGCGGATAGGTGCGTTGATCGGAACCCGAAACCCGGTGGCCGGCGCGTTTGGCCAACAAGGCCACGCCACCCATGAAGGTTCCACAAGCACCCAGAATATGAATATGCATAGTTAACCCGGCATTAATTGTGCCTCAAGGTTCCTGCGCTGCAGGAAACAGGGCATCGATGAAAATGAAATTCAGGGCAAACAGAATGACGGCAATCAGCACACCCACACTCATTGTAGTGGATAGCGCTGAACGGTAGATATGTGCGTCCACCACCAGGCTCCAGATAAACAAAGCCAGCCACAAAACGGCTATGCCCTGGGGCAGGCCATCGCCAGCGGACTGTGCCAGCAGTACGATCGACACCAGGCCAAACAGGCAACCCGTTCCGGCCGCAGCAGTAATGGTTTGCGGCAGGCGCTCATTGTGGCCGCTGAAACGCAGCAGCAAGGTGATTGCCACGACTTGTAATGCGATCGACATCAGGCTGCGCAAACTACTGGTGCCGAGCGCCAGCATGCTGTCTGCCAGCATGCCTAAAGCCACGTAGAGCAACACCACCAGCGCCGCCGGAGTCCAGCCCGCTGGTAAATCCTCTGGACCACTACGCAGCACGATCACCCGCAGCAGCTGCTGCAACAGCCGGATCATGTGAGCTCCTTGAAACGCAGCTGGCCACACGACCAGAAGCCTTGCCTGGACCGCTGACCGATAATCAGTGGCTCCCCGCATTCAAAGGATCATCCAAATCGTCATTCAAATCGGCATGCAAGACAGCCATGATACGCTGGAACACATCATCGACAGAGCCCTTGCCCAGAATGCGGGTCAGCAGTCCCTGCCTGGCGTAGTAATCCGCCACTGGCGCGGTCTGTTCGCCATAGACGCGCATGCGATTGCGCACTACCTCCTCAGTATCATCGCTGCGGCCTTCAGCTGTGGCGCGGCCGGCAATGCGCTGCACGACTTCCTCCTGATCAACATCGATCTGCAGGGCTTGTTCCACTGGCTGATCCAGCCTTTGCAGCAACACATCCAGTGCCTTGGCCTGTGACAGGTTGCGCGGATAGCCATCGAGTATGAATCCGCCCGCCGCGTCGCTGTCGGTCAAACGCTCCTCGATCAAGCCCAGCATGATGTCATCAGATACCAGTTCACCGCGGTCCATAACCGCCTTGGCGGCCTTGCCCAGTGGTGAACCAGCTGCCACAGCGGCCCGCAACAACACGCCGGTAGAGATGTGCGGCAAGCCCAGGGCCTCGACCATCAGAGCCGCCTGAGTGCCTTTGCCCGAGCCCGGTGCGCCCAATAACACGATTCGCATAAGACGCTTCCCGTCCTTTA
This sequence comes from Lysobacterales bacterium, assembly GCA_031406105.1. Classification (GTDB taxonomy): domain Bacteria; phylum Pseudomonadota; class Gammaproteobacteria; order Xanthomonadales; family SZUA-36; genus JAWXBM01. The sequence continues at coordinate 13,499 of JANOGQ010000025.1, forward strand.
GAATAAGCCTCTAAAGCTAACCGCTAGCCCCATTCAAGTCAATTCGAGCAGACCCTATCAGAGTGCACTATCAGGAAGCCCAAGCAGCCATGAAAAAAAATATCCTCTACGCCCAGTCAGGCGGCGTTACCCCCGTCATCAATGCCACCGCCTGCGGAGTGATTGAAACAGCCCGGCAGAATCGCGACAAAATTGGCAAAGTGCTGGCCGGCAAGGACGGCATCATCGGTATACTTCGCGAAGAGCTGATCGATACTTCGAAGGAGAGCAAAGCCGACATCGCTGCGCTGCGGCACACGCCCGGCGGGGCTTTTGGTTCCTGCCGCTTCAAGCTGAAAAGCATAGAGGAAAGTCGCCGTGAGTATGAACGGCTGATTGAAGTGCTTAAGGCCCACAATGTGGGCTGTTTTTTTTACAACGGCGGTGGTGATTCGGCCGATACGGCCTACAAGATTTCGCAGATCGGCGCCAAGCTCGGTTTTCCGGTGCAGTGCATCGGTGTACCGAAAACCATCGACAATGATTTACCGGTCACCGACTGCAGCCCGGGATTCGGCTCTGTGGCGAAATATGTGGCAGTGTCCATCATGGAAGCCAGCCTCGACGTAGCCTCCATGGCGTCCAGCTCCACCAAGGTATTCATCCTGGAAGTCATGGGCCGTCATGCCGGCTGGATCGCTGCCGCCGGAGGCCTGGCGCAACGTACCGCCGGTGATCCGCCGCAGATCATCCTCTTTCCGGAAGTAGTATTTGATGAAAAAGCCTTCCTGGCCAAAGTGAAACATTCGGTAGAGAACTACGGCTACTGCTCGATTGTGGTTTCCGAAGGCTTACTGAGCCCCGACGGCCGCTTCCTGGCCGAAGCCGGCACGCGCGATGCCTTTGGTCATGCCCAGCTCGGTGGTGTGGCGCCGGTGTTGGCTGAAATCGTCAAGAACAATCTGGGCTACAAATATCATTGGGCTGTGTCCGATTATCTGCAGCGTTCAGCCCGGCACATAGCTTCCAAAACCGACGTGGAGCAGGCTTATGCAGTAGGCGCGGCAGCGGTGCGTATGGCGCTGCAGGGCAAGAGCGGAGTGATGCCGGTGATCGAGCGGGTATCGGACCAACCCTATCGCTGGAAAATCGCTGAGGCGCAGCTCAGTAAGATCGCCAACCGCGAAAAAATGATGCCCAGGAATTACATCAGCAAGGATGGCTTTGGTATCACCGCAGCCGCTCGCCGTTACCTCGAGCCTTTGATCCAGGGCGAAGACTATCCGCCCTATGACCGGCAAGGCTTACCCAAGTACGTCAGCCTCAAGAGGACACTGCTGCAGAAGAAGTTGCCGCACTTTGAGGTGTAGTGCCGATGGCTGCAGGCTGGTGGGCCAGGCCAAGGGTCGCCAAGGGCCATTGCAAGGTTGAGACAAGCCTGATTTATTCAGGGTTTCCTTTGGGGTGAATGACTCGAAGCCGCCTCAGAGCACACTTTTGGCAGAAATTTGTTACCATGGCGCGATTTTTTCGGGCACGCAGTGCATGAACAACAGGTGTTTTGTTTGCTGACACCCTAAGATTGATAACGTTGATCGGTTTTTCCGGAAGGAGTTTCAAATGACAAGTGACATGGCGCTTTGGTTTGCGCTTGGCGCAGCCGCATTGGCCGTAGTGTATGGCCTGTTCATGACCAAATGGGTCCTGGCTCAGCCAGCCGGTAATGAAAAAATGCAGGAAATTGCAGCAGCTATTCAGGAAGGCGCGAATGCCTACATGAACCGGCAGTACACCACCATCGGCATGGTGGGTGTGGTGCTGTTCGTTTTGGTGGGCTTTCTGCTGGGTTGGGCCACGGCGATCGGTTTTGCAGTGGGTGCCATATTCTCTGCACTGGCAGGCTATATCGGCATGTTCGTTTCGGTGCGGGCCAATGTGCGTACCGCTGAAGCAGCCCGCTCAGGCCTTAGCGCGGCATTGAACGTTGCTTTCCGCGGCGGTGCCATCACCGGCTTGCTGGTGGTGGGGCTGGGACTGCTGGGTGTTGCTGGCTACTACCTGATACTGCAGCGTGCTGGTCTGACCCAGGCTGATACCCTGCATGCGCTGGTGGGCCTGGCTTTTGGCGGCTCGCTGATCTCCATCTTCGCCCGCCTCGGTGGCGGTATTTTCACCAAGGGTGCCGATGTGGGTGCTGACCTGGTGGGTAAGGTCGAAGCCGGAATTCCCGAAGATGACCCACGTAACCCCGGTGTGATCGCCGATAACGTGGGCGACAATGTGGGCGACTGCGCCGGTATGGCCGCTGACCTGTTTGAAACCTATGCGGTAACCCTGGTGGCCACCATGCTGCTCGGTAGCCTGATGGTTGAAACGGTGGGCGTGAATGCCGTGATTTATCCGATTGTACTCGGCGGCCTGTCCATTATCGCTTCGGTTATCGGCACTTTCTTTGTGAGCATCAAGGAAGGCGGCAAGATCATGAATGCCCTGTACAAGGGTGTGATCGTTTCCGGCATCCTGGCTGCGGTGGCCTTCTACCCGGTGACCACCATGGTCATGGGTGAGGGTTCAACCAATTTGTATTTTGCTGCCCTGATCGGCCTGGCTTTGACTGCCGCCATGGTGGTGATCACCGAGTACTACACCGGTACCGAGTTTTCTCCGGTGCGGAAAATCGCAGAAGCTTCGACCACCGGCCATGCGACCAACATCATTGCCGGCCTTGGCGTTTCCATGAAGTCGACCGCATTACCGGTGATTGCGGTGTGTCTGTCGATCTGGGGCGCTCATCAGCTGGCTGGTTTGTACGGCATTGCCATTGCCGCCACTACCATGTTGTCCATGACCGGCATGATCGTGGCGCTCGACGCCTTAGGCCCCATCACCGATAACGCCGGCGGTATCGCCGAGATGTCCAATCTGCCTGAAGACGTGCGTAAAACCACCGATGCTCTGGACGCGGTAGGCAATACCACCAAGGCCGTCACCAAAGGTTACGCCATCGGTTCGGCTGGATTGGCTGCGCTGGTGCTGTTTGCCGACTATACACACGTGCTGGAAAAAGAAGGCTTTGGTTTACTGGCCTTTGATCTGTCGGACCACCGTGTGATCATCGGCCTGTTCATCGGTGGCCTGGTGCCTTACCTGTTTGGCGCCATGGCGATGGAAGCGGTGGGCCGTGCTGCAGGTGCTGTGGTTACCGAAGTGCGCCGCCAGTTCAGGGAAATCCCCGGCATCATGGAAGGCACAACCAAGCCGGATTATTCCCGCGCGGTTGACTTGCTGACCAAGTCTGCCATCAAGGAAATGATTATTCCTTCCATGCTGCCGCTGCTGATTCCCATCATCGTGGGCATGCTGCTTGAAGCGTCCATCGGTACCCCTCTCGATCGTCAGTAGCCATCCTGGGAGTAGTCCTGGCCGAGCTTGTTCTTGTGCGG
>JANOGQ010000058.1:0-5515 GCA_031406105.1 Lysobacterales bacterium
CGCCTGGTGATTGCCCTGTTGTTACTGGCAGGCCAGTTCAGCCTGTTTACCGCCGTTGCCTTCAACAGTTTCCAGACAGCCATTGCGCCGATCGTTTTGCTGGCCTACCTGCTGTTTGCGGCTTTCCAACTGTTCATGGCACAAAGTCGCAACAACGATGCCCATAGCTTGGTGCGCAATGTCCTGCTGGTCGATATCATTTTTCTCGGTGGCATTTATTTCCTGCTGAGCGGCTTTGACAGTGGCATTCCAATTTTGCTGGTTTTCACCAGTGCCATGGCCGGTATGTTGTTGCCCTTGCGGCTGGCCCTGTTTGTGGCGGCCGTTGCCACCTTATCGCTGATCGGCCAGGCGACGCTCATCAGCCTGCAGGATGGAGATCTGCCAGGCAGTATCCCGACCGCCGCCGTTTATGGCGCTACCGCCATGCTGCTCTGCCTGCTGTCATATCACCTGGCGTACTGGGCCAGAGATTACCGCCTGATTGCAGAGCGGCAAGAAGTGCAGATTTCAGATCTGCAGGAAATCAACGAGACCATCATCCGCAATATGTCTACAGGCCTGTTGGCCGTTGATTCCAGCCGGCGCATCCGCATCATGAATGAATACGCCTGGTTTCTTCTGGGCAGCCCGCGCGTAAGGGAACTGCTGTTACACGACCTTTCACCGCGGCTCGACCGCCTGGTGGAAAAGTGGATGAGCACTCCAGCTATGGAAGTAAAATCAGTACTGCTGGAAACCAGCCAGGCCAATATCCTGCCCACCCTGGCCTTCCTGCCAGGTGGCGAAAAGCCCGGAGCGCTGGTGATCCTCAATGACGAGTCGGTGATATCCCGTCGCGCTTTGGAGTTATCAGCCAATTCACTGGCCAAACTATCTGGCAGCATTGCTCATGAAATCCGCAATCCGCTGGCAGCGCTGACTCATGCCGCACAGTTGCTGGATGAATCACCTTCCATCACGCTCAATGATATGCGGTTGACCAACATCATTCTCGATCAGTCCAAGCGCATGAACGGAATTGTGGAAAACATTCTGCAGTTGTCCCGACAGGAACAATCCCGCCCAGAGCCGGTGGAGTTGAACAGTTTTCTCAAATCCCTGGCAGACGAGTTCCGCTCTTCGCAAGGCGCCAGCAACATGGGCTTCGACCTGCTGATCGAGGTGGGCAAGACCCTGGTAGTGTTTGACAGGAGCCAGCTGCATCAATGCCTGTGGAAGCTGCTGGATAACACCATCCATCATGCCAGCGTGAAACGACCGCCGCATGCCCTGCTGAAAATGCGCAAGGATGAAAACGCCAGCTATTGTGTGATCACCGTTGAAGACAATGGCCCGGGCATCCCGAATTCGCGCATTGCTGACATCTTCGAGCCCTTCTACACCACCCGCAAAGAAGGCTCAGGGCTGGGCTTGTACGTGGCACGGCAGTTGTGTGAGGCAAACCAGGCCGAACTTACGGTAGACTCTCAGCCGGGAATCGGCACCTCATTCCATGTAAGAGTGGGCCTGGCACCACGACAAAGCCAGGTCATAATGAGTGCAACTTCTGCGTGATGGTGCAAAAGCCCAGGCAGCAATCAGCACTGAAACAGGGAAACGCATGAACACAGTTTTGCAACGTGTACTGGTAATTGACGATGAACCCGACATCCGTGAACTGCTCAACCTGACACTCAGCCGTATGGGCCTGAAAGTAACGACTGCGGAAGATCTGGGCCAGGCCCGCAGCCAGCTATCAGCCAATACCTTCAGTTTCTGCCTGACCGACATGCGTCTGCCTGATGGCAATGGGCTGGATCTGGTAAAGGAAATTTCCGAAAAATATCCTGAACTGCCCTGCGCAGTGATCACGGCTCATGGCAAGGTGGAAGATGCGGTCAACGCGCTGAAAATGGGCGCCTTCGATTTTGTTTCCAAACCGGTGGACCTGGCCGTATTACGCAAGCTGGTGAATACCGCCCTGCGCCTGCGCGGCAATGGAGGTGAATCCTCAGCCCGGGATGAAAGCCAGCAACCTGCCAGCCTGCCCAGGCAGCTGGACCGGATGATCGGCAAATCGCCGGCCATTCGGCAAGTTCAGTCCATGATCGCCAAGCTGGCCCGCAGCCAGGCACCCGTGCTGATCAGTGGCGATTCCGGCTCCGGTAAAGAGCTGGCCGCCCGCTTGATTCATGAACTTGGCCCGCGCGGTGATGGCCCCTTCATTCCGGTGAACTGCGGAGCCATTCCCTCGGAATTGATGGAAAGCGAGTTCTTTGGCCACAAGAAAGGCAGTTTCACCGGCGCCACCGGTGACAAGGATGGCCTGTTCAAAGCTGCCGATGGCGGCACCTTGATGCTCGACGAAGTGGCGGACTTGCCTTTGCACATGCAGGTCAAGTTGTTGCGGGTGATCCAGGAAAAGGCCGTCATGCCCATCGGTGCGCGCGAGGAAGTGAAAGTGGATGTGCGCGTCATCAGTGCCAGCCACCAGATACTGAAACCGCTGGTGGAGAGCGGCAAGTTCCGCAGCGACCTGTATTTCCGCCTCAATGTGATTGAACTGCATATGCCCAGCCTGCAGGACCGGCGCGAGGATATTCCGCTGCTGGCCAATCATTTCCTGAAGGAAATTTCCGAACAATGGCAGGAGCGCGAGTCCATGGAAATTTCGGCCGCCGCCATGGAAATCTTAAAAAATCACAATTACACAGGCAATGTGCGTGAGCTGATCAACATATTGCAACGTGCCGTAACCATGTCTGAAGGCAGCAGCATCCAGCCCGACGATCTGATGCTGGACCAGATGGTTGCACCTCTTGAATTGAGTGTACCTGCAACCGAAAACCCCGAATCCGCTGATGGCTCGCTGGACACCGTGATTGAAGATATCGAAAAACACATGCTCGAAGATGCGCTCAGGAAGGCGCGCTATAACAAGACCAAGGCGGCAGAGTTACTGGGGATCAGTTTCCGTTCGTTTCGCTACAAGCTGAAGAAATACGGTATCGATTGAGCTTCTGACTGCCTACAGGAGCGAGCCTTTTTGAACAGGGAGAAGGTGAGACCGGGAACCGGTCGAGAAGCTGGCCGGGGCCATGTTCACAGATCGAGGATTTGTGCAGGATGCACTTAGGGAAACTCTGATTTATTCAGAGTTTCTGCGGCATAAGGCCAGTTTTTATAAAGATTGGCCGCCATTTTTAATGATTGTAAATCATTGAAAATGAAAACAAACAAAAATCACACTTTTTGTTTGTCGTGCTCTGAAAATTCAGGGATGAATTAATCAGAGCTTCCTCAGATAGCGAAGGGCAGGATGCCCGAGAGCTATCAAGGGAAGCACGAGAGCGATCCAGCGACGGATAGCTGGAATGTCGGCCGCAAGGCGGCCTCCTACACGTAAGAATGTCGGCCGCTAGGCGGCCTTCTACACGTAAGAGCGCGCCTTGCGCGCGACCTATTGCCGGAACAACAAGCCCTCTACCGCCAACTGATCATCCATTTTTTCTCCCATCCACCGACTTTGTGCCGTTTTCGCGGTGATCCGAATACCACCATCGAGATTCAGCCTGAACAGGTCGGCAACGTTCCCGCGGGAACGTCCACCAGCAACATCAGGTATCAGCACGCCTTGTGGATTAGTGAACTGAATTTTGCCGCCGTTCGATTTCTGCAGCGCAAATCCACCTTCATGCACCAGGTGATGGTGCCGGGTGCACAGCAGAATCAGGTTTTCCATGCCCGTTTCGCCACCATCGGCCCAGTGACGAATGTGATGTGCGTCAACAAACCGGCGGGCGGTGCAACCCGGAAAACGGCAACCGCCATCACGCCTTTGCAGCGCACGCCGAATAGCCGGTGGAATAATGCGGGATTTACGCCCGATGGCCAATGGTTGAAGCTGGGGTTGAAGCTGGGGTTGAAGCTGGGGCTGAAGCTGGGGCTGGCCATTATTTTTATCCAGCCATTGCACCACGCCGGAATCACAAGCGATCCGCCGGGTAGTTTCTGAACACACGATTCCGCCGGATTCAATCTCAGCCTCGGCGCCCGTTCCATCCTGTTTGAGGGTTTCAAGATCGGTGTGGATATGCACCAGATAGTTTTCCGACTGGCTTTTTGTTTTTGATGAATTGCTATAGCCCGTGGCCATACGCACCAGGGCATCAGCGCGGCGCCAGGCAATCGGATCCGGCCGGGAACGTATTTCATCAGCTGCTGATTCAGATGATGATTCTGCTGCTGATCTCTGCGTTAATTCAAGCGCGCATTCAGGAGTTAATCCAGGCATTGGTTCAGCTGCGCATTCAGGCGTTAATCCGGGCATTGGTTCAGCTGCAGATTCAGGCGTTAATCCAGGCATTGGTTCAGAGTTTAATCCTGTCCTTGACCCAGTCGCTGGGCCAACTGTTGTTTCGCGCGTTCCCGCGGGAACGTCCCGCAGTTCCTGATATTGTTCTTCCATAACCTGTTCCAACACCTGCGCCACCAGGGCACCTGATTCAGGTGGCAATCGGCCGCTTATCACCCAATAACCATCCGCATCCTCAAACCAGCTTAATTGCCGATGCAAATGCTGTTCTTTTGCCTTTACCAAAGCCTCATTACGCTTCACCGAACGATAATTCGTCACCAACCGCTCCACATGGCTGGCAGTACCATAGTGCGCAATCATCAACAGGTATTTTTCGTTCTTGCGGGTTGCCACACGGGTGATGGCGCGAACCTTTGAGTAACTGATCTTGCCTTTGCGGAATGTCTGGCTGATTTTGGGCAGGTGTTTCAGTGCATGGGCCACCCGCACCCGCTCACGGGCAACACCCAGAGCCATGCCGCATTTCCAGTTCAGCCAATGAGCACAGGAGAGCACACCTTCACCCGCCCAACCCTCACACGAGTCAAACTCGCGGATCAGTTCCAGCAAGCGGAAGGTACCCGCATGGATATGCGCTGCCAACTCGGTGATCTGATCGCCTAGCTGGTCTTTGTGCAGTTGTCGTGCTGCAAGTTGTCCGGCCAAATCAGACTGAACCGAGCCAGGTTTGAACTGGGAAACGGTGTGGATGGGTGTTTGAGACATGGCTGATTCCTCATTTCATGCAGCAAAAAAGTACTATACAAATATATAGCATTACATCTCAAAAATCTAATAAATATGTATTAAATACAGATATTTAACAAATCGCAGGAGCAGCCTCGGCCGCGAATAAGAACCTGCTGATATCTGGGCCTGTCTGGCCGAGGCCAACAGGCGCTATCAGGCCTTTCTTCGGGGCGAAGAGGAAGCGATTTCCGCGGAAGTTTCCTACAAGAACTAAGGAAAAATTACCATTCAATGCACATTCTCTCCTATGTAAAAAGGAGAGATGAACGTAAGATCCGTTTTTAGACTTTTGCAACAGGACAACTGGTTTCAAACGCGAATGAAGGGCAGTCATCGCCAATTCAAACATCCAAAGAAAACTGGCTTGGTTACAGTTCCTGGCAAACTCAGTGATAATCTGTCTCCCGGCACACTGAACAGCATTCT
>JANOGQ010000062.1:0-3052 GCA_031406105.1 Lysobacterales bacterium
GGATACTCCAGCCATACGTTTTACCTACGAGGCACGCATTCTCACGCCGCCCGATCTGCTGGCCGTGATGAGCGCCAACAATGATCCACATTCGGTCCGTGCAGGCGAACATCACTTCCGGATGCCGCAGCCCATACCCTCCTATCTGATGGCTCTGGCCGTGGGCAACCTGGACTTCACGTCCTTCGGTGAGCGTACCGGTGTTTATGCTGAGCCGGAGGTGCTGGAAAAAGCAGCCTGGGAATTTGCCGACACTGAAGACATGTTGCTGGCTGCAGAAGCCATTTACGGGCCCTACGAATGGGGCCGTTACGATCTGTTGATACTGCCGCCCAGCTTCCCCTTCGGCGGCATGGAAAACCCCAGGCTGTCATTCATCACGCCCAGCGTGTTGGCCGGTGATCGCAGCCTGGTTTCTCTGATTGCCCACGAGCTGGCACATTCCTGGTCAGGCAACCTGGTCAGCAATAGCACCTGGCGTGATATCTGGCTGAACGAAGGCACAACCTCCTATCTTGAAGCGCGACTGATGGAAGAGCTGTTCGGAAAAGAGCGGGCCGATGAAGAGCGGGTATTGTCTTATCTGAGCTTGCTGGACAGTGTGCAAACGGTAAAGCAGGAAATGCAGGCATTGGCTCCACGTTTTGACCAGGGGGATCCGGATGATGGCCAGGGAACGCTGGCCTACGAAAAAGGCCAGCTGTTGCTGGAAACGCTGGAGGCCCGATTCGGCCGCCAGGTGTTCGATGCCTATCTGGCCGGCTATTTCCGGCATTTTGCCTGGCAGGCCATCAGCACTGAACAGTTCCTCGACTATATCGATGAACAGCTGTTGCAGGCGCATCCGGGCGTTTTTTCACGCACTGAGCTGGAGCAATGGTTGTATCAACCGGGCATCCCGCCAGGTGCTCAGATTCCCCAGTCGGCAGGATTGGACGAAATCGATGCAATCTCTCGAGACTGGGTGCTGGGTGAAATCGCCAGCAGCGATTTGCCCAGCGATGAGTGGAGCCCGCATGGCGTGGTGCGTTTTATCAATGCCCTGCCGGCTGAACTCAGCGAGCAGCAACTGGCTGAACTGGATTCGGCATTGGGATTAAGCCAAAGTGGCAACGCCGAGATTGCCCGCAGCTGGTTTATCCAGGTAGCGAAGCGCCGGCATCAAGCGGCCTATGTGGCCATGCAGCAATACTTGGCGCGTTATGGACGGACGCGGCTGGTTAAACCGGTGTATGAAGCGCTGATGGAGAATGGCCAGGATCAGATTTTGGCAAAAGAGCTTTTTGAGAAAAATCAATCGCATTATCATCCAGTGACTATCGACTCCATCAAGCTGGTGGTGGCGCCGAATTAATCGTCACTCATACTGATCAGAAATGATAAGCAACACAGGAGCGGAATAATGAGCCAGATAGTCGTCAAACAAATGGGTTGGCAGGGTGTGGGATTTGGTTCAGCGCTGGCCATGGCCATTTCATTCAACATCAACCAGTCGATTGGCTGGGCCATATTGCATGGCGTGTTTTCCTGGTTTTACGTGATCTATTACGCTTTTTTCAAATAATTTCAGCAAGAGCTCCTTAGGCCAGAATCCACCCTTTGGTTCTGGCCAGCTTTGAGGCTCAGGCCTGTGGTGGAGAAGCAGCTTTTGATGCAGCTTGAAGGTCAGGCAGGTATTTGTCTTGCAGCTGGCAGTCTTGCAGGAATTTATCGAAAACTTCCGGCTCAGGAGCGGGCAGGGCGACAGTTACCGGCTTGCCATACTTGCGCGTAAAGTCGAAGCTGCCCTGGCTATTGGCCAGTTCAAACAGTTGTCGGGTGGTTCGCAGTTCCTTCACCATGAAAATCCGTCCGCGGTACATCTGCACCCATTCTTCATTCTGCGGGTCGCCACCATTGAGCGTGAAACTCACTTGCCAATCCTCCGAGCCACGAAAGCGCAGCCCCAGCATCCGTTTGAAATCCACTGGCCTGGTTGAAACCAAAGCGAACATCTTGCCCTTTTCACACCGGAAAGCAATTCCGGTGGCCTCAGTGTCGGTGGTGAACAACAGCCGGCCGCGAACGGTTTCTTCGCCATTGGCGACCTGCTTAACCAGCACCGTTTGCCAATTTTTACCCAGGATGACATCTTCAGTCTCGAGCGATGCCTGGGCAACAGCCGCAATAGCAGTCAGCAAGCCTGCCAGCAGAGCGGTACAGCAAATTTTGCTGAGTTGCGGTTTGTTCATGCTTTCATGCTAGTTATCGGCGGCTCTGCGCGCCTGTGCCAAAAGCCATAGCAATATCGCCTCGGGAGCTTGATTACCAAGAGGCTATAATGCCCAGCTGATCTCAGCCCTGGAAAGACTCATGTTCCGCAATATCCGTTTGTACCGATGCGCCAGCCCCTGGCCTCTAACCGAAGAAAAGTTGAGCCAGAGCCTGGGCGAGCAATCGTTTGTGCCCTGTGGCGCCTTTTCCGAAAAGAGTGGCGGCTGGGAATCACCCACCGCAGATGCCTCCGGCCTGTTCTGCCGCCGCCTGGCAGGTGCCGACCTGCTGCAGCTGCGCACCCAAACCCGCGTGCTGCCAGCTTCCGCCGTCAAGGAAGCACTGGAAGCGCGGGTGGCCGAGTACCGCGAGCGCATGTCGCAGGAGCCACCCCGCGGTGAAATGCGCCGCCTGAAAGAGCAGACGCGCGATGAGTTGGTGCCTAAATCGCTGCTCAAGTCCGACCGTACCCGTGGCTTTTATCTCCAGGACGAAAGCCTGCTGGGTATTGAAACTTCCACACCGGCAACGGCCGAGTGGTTTATTGATCATTTGCGCAAATCCCTGGGACGGCTGAACTGCTCTCCGCTGGCCTTCGAAAAATCGCCGCTGGAGCTTTTAACCAGGGTGTTTATGCGCCAACCGGTAAGGAATTTCACACTGGGCCGGGAATGCCGCATGCAAAGTCAGCTGGACAGCCGATCCCTTATCACCTGGCGCGACCTGGACCTCGACGACGACAGCATCCGCCACCATCTGACTGAAGGCATGCAACTCACTCACCTCGGTTTGAGCTATG
>JANOGQ010000073.1:0-2653 GCA_031406105.1 Lysobacterales bacterium
TCCGCAATCATCTCGTTAACAAGGTCTAAACCAGCGCGGTGAAACAGGCCAGCGTAATCATCAGTATCAATAAGACCAAGCCTTCCATAGCCTGCATCTCCGGTTAACGACAATTTCAGTGTAGCGTAGTTTCAACGATATTTGTGTAAATAGCTGATTCAGGTAGGAATCATCTCATGCATCCTGCGGATGTTTCGCGGCCTGCTGTTTTGTTAGACTAGTCGCCTGCAACAGAGAAATCCCCAAGCCAAGTTGAGACCCTAGCTATGAAAATGATCTCCCCTATGATGCTGTTGATGGTTGTATTTCTGACTAGCAACAGTTTTGCTGATGACTTTGCCGCAACCGAAGCCAAAATCCGCGCCGCCATGGTCGCCGATATTCGCACAGCGGAAGAAGTGGAACGCGACAGCAATCGATTACCACTTGAAACCCTGACGTTTTTCGGCCTGCGCGATGACATGAAAATCGTTGAACTTCTTCCCGGCGGCGGTTGGTACAGCAAAATACTGGCAGCCGTCGTGGCGGAGAATGGTGAGTACTACATGGCGCTGGGAACCGAGCGTGCCAAAGCAGCGCTGAGCGGCCAGCCGGGTTTTGAAGAAATACAGGTGGTTGCGGAGGATGCAAAAATATATCGTCCCGAAGGTGCATCATCTTACGTCATTGAGACCAGTGGCCTGGGCGTTACGGACGCTGACATGGTGCTGACTTTCCGCAACTACCACAACTTTGGCCCTGAAGGCCGTGCGGCCATGAACAAGGCCGCATTCGACGCGCTTAAATCAGGCGGAGTTTACGCGGTACTTGATCACACCCGTCGCCACATGGAACCTGATAACACTGAAAACCGCCGTCGCATCGATCCGGTACTCGCCATCAAGGAAATCCAGGAGGCCGGATTTGCGTTGGTCGATTTCGGCAGCCTGCACCATACACCGGATGACGAGTTGCGCTTTGAGGTAGGCCGCAAGTCCGTGACCAACAATTCTGATCGCTGGTCGCTGAAGTTTGTAAAACCTTAAGCTGTTCGACGTAGTCGAATGCTCTGAAGTTGTCTTAGCTCTGGACCATTCCAGAGCTTGCCGGGCAACTCTGGGATGAGCCGCCAGGCGACATGAATTGACGCCCGGCGCCCTTGAATTTTTACGGAATGTTCTAAGGAAACTCTGATTTATTCAGAGTTTCCGCGGCACCTAAATCCTGGGTTCAGGTACTGCAGCCGCCTCAATTCTGCAATCCCGCACTTGAATTGTTCCACAAAGCTCTGAATCTTGCCTTCGAGGCACTACAATTGGCCGTCAAGGGCAGCAAGGGCTGCCAGCTACCACAAACTCAGGAGCCATCATGCAACACCCCGTTTACGATCTTGCCATAGCACCCATGTTACGTACGCTGAAGAACCTCGATACCATCATCAGCAAAGCCGAAGCCCATGTGGCTGCGGACGATAATCTGGAAGAAGCCACGCTGGTACAGGCGCGGCTGTTTCCCAACATGCGGCCGTTTGTGTTCCACATCCGCGTCGCCACCGATACGGCCAAAGGTGCAGCGGCCCGTCTGTCCGCTAGTGACTTGCCTTCCTGGGCCGATGACGAAGAATCATTTGCCGAAGTGCATGAGCGCATTGGCAAAGCCATCAGCTTCCTGTCGGGTTTCAAGCCCGAAGATTTTGATGGCTCCGAACAGCGCGCCATTGAGTTGAAGCTGGGGCCACGCACCGTTAATTTTGACGGCACAAGTTATATTTCCGCCTTTGTACTGCCCAATTTCTATTTCCACGTCACCACGGCCTACAACAATCTGCGGGCCTGCGGTGTGGATGTGGGTAAGCGCGATTTTCTCGGCGACAGTTGAGGCCATCGGTTTTTCTGCCATGAACATGCCCATGGAAACGCCAGCCAGACTCAGTGAGGCTTCCAGCGCGAAGCCTTTCCTGGTTGCCGCTTTTTACAAGTTTGTTGAGCTGCCTGACTGTGCCGACTTGCGCGGCCCTTTGCAGCAACGATGCGAAGACCTGGCCTTGTTGGGAACCATTCTGTTGGCTAATGAAGGCATCAACGGCACCATCAGTGGCAAACCTGAAAAGGTGCGGCGTTTGTTCGAATGCCTGCGCAAAGATCGGCGCTTTGCCGACCTGCACTACAAGGAATCCTGGGCAGCCGAGCAGCCCTTCTACCGCATGAAGGTGCGTCTGAAGAAAGAAATCGTCAGCCTGGGAGTGGCAGGCGTCGACCCGCGACGCAAGGTCGGCCAATACGTGGCCCCACAAAACTGGAATGCCCTTATTTCCAGGGACGACGTGCGGCTGGTCGATACGCGCAATCATTACGAATACCACCTCGGCACCTTCCAGGGTGCGGAAGATCCCAACACGGCTTCATTCCGGGATTTCCCGGAATGGGTGGCACGCGAGCTGGATCCGCTGAAAGATCGCAATGTAGCCATGTTCTGCACGGGTGGCATCCGCTGTGAGAAAGCTACTGCCTATCTGCTGGAGCTGGGTTTTGAAAATGTCTACCACCTTGATGGCGGTATCCTGAATTATCTGGAAACCGTGGATGCAGAGCACAGTCTCTGGCATGGCGATTGTTTCGTGTTCGACAACCGCGTGACCGTCGACCATGACCTGGAAGAGGGCGACTTTGAGGTT
>JANOGQ010000106.1:0-5006 GCA_031406105.1 Lysobacterales bacterium
TGTCCGTATTCGCTGCGATGATCGTGTTGGCATCAAACAGGCTGACAGGAACGAAATCCCCTGGAGCGATATTGCTGTTCGCAATCGCCCAGTGTGCGATGGTGGTCGGGTCATCTTGCAGGGCTCGCAGCCAATCGCCTACATGCACGGGTTCGGCAAAGAATGTGCCGGCAACTGAAACCAGATAGCTGTCACCCTTTTTAATGCCAGATGGCGCGGTGTCCAGGTCGGGACTGTTGGTGGCGGCGTTGTAGTTTCCCTTGTCATCCAGCAAACCTACCACCGCAGCGGCAATTTCCGAGGTCACTTCGGAGCGAGTGGGGAAGTAAACTTCCAGTTTGGTGCGGATCACCAGCCAGGTGGCCCTATAACTGGCTGCGCTGCTGGCGGTGTCGAACCAAAAAATCACCGTATCGACGATGTCGCCTACGACTGCTGCGGTGCGGGATGCGAGCTTTGACATTACGGCGCTTCCTCCCATTCGACGATGATAAAGCCAGCCCCGCCCGCGCCACTGGTGCCGGTGGTGCAGCCACCACCGCCGCCACCTTCTGTGGCGTTGGCGCCTGATCCGCCTGCTGTCACGCCGTTACCGCCTGGCCCCCAGGATCCGCCACCACCTCCGGCTGATCCGTCAAATACCCCACCGGCTGAAATGCCGGGCTCGCCATCGTAAGCGAGCTCGCCCCCGGCGCCACCGCCCATTCGCCAAGCCGCCTGGCCAGCTGGGTCTGGCGTAGATGTGCTGCCAACGCCGCCCCAGCCTCCGCCACCGTCGCCACCGGCTTTGCTGCCAACACTGGCGCCCAGCCCGCCTTTTCCGCCATGGGCGATTAGGGTGCCAAATACGCAGTTATCACCGTCGGCTCCGACGCCATTGGTTGCCCGGCCTGCTTTCGCGGCTGGGATCGTGGTGGCCGTTGACCCTCCCGACAAAAAGTAAGGAGCGCGGTAGATCACCTCGCCACCACCGGCACCCGTTCCACCGTCGCCGCTCTGCCGTCCACCGGCGCCGCCACCGGCTACCATGGTTACTTGGACGAAACTGTCCTTGATGTTGGCCGCATGGGTCCAGCTCGAGCCGCTGGTAATCTTCACCGCCCGGCGTTTGCCGCCGCTGGTGATGCCACTGATGGGCGCGTCCAGGTTGGTGTTGATGGCAGCCAATGCGTCATCTGCGTCACCCTGGGTCCAGTTCAGAAACGTGGTATAGAGGGCCCTGATTTTGGGGCCGATGCCGTCCAGGTCAAACATGTGCTTAGCTCCAGTCGATATTCAGTACACCACCGCCCGCGCCGCGGGTGAGGGTGGCGGTTTTGATGGTGGTGTAGGTGGTGCCATCGGGCGCGAAGGCGTAAACGATTACATCCACGTAGTCATCCACGTCATAGGTGATGGTGGCGCGCAATTTCTCGTTGCCGGCTTTGTGGCTCCACACCAGTTTGTCGGGGAGGTCCTCCACCTCGACATTGCCGGTGGTGAGCTTCTGCAGTTTCCAGTTCTCAACGATGCCGCCACCGATCATGATGTTGTGCAGCACGGTGATGGCCCGGTCCAGCAAAGCAGCCGGCAGATCGTCGGCATTGGTGGCCGGCGTTGGGTCGTCGTAATCAAAAACTTCGTGTGTGTGGTCAACCATTTTTCAGACCCTAGTAGTATTGCGCCAGCCAGTAGCCGTCGGCGGCCACGTGCAGATTCGTGGTTTCGTCCAGGAAATAGACATCGAAGGTGCCGGGGTCACCAACGGTCACATCCTCTAGCGCGGTTTTGATGCCGGTACCGATCGCAGTTACGCCGATGAAACGGAATTTGGCGACTGGCACTCCGAGGTCCACGGTCGTCGGGCCGATGCCGTCGGTCGTGACATCGCCGCGCTTTTCGTTGGCTACCACATCCGCGTGCAGGATGCCGTAGGTATCCGGCCCGCACTTCAGGCGCGAGGCGGCATCGGTTTCGTAAACCACCCGTGCAAACTGCGCAGTGGCTTTGACCACCAGCAACGAGTGCCGGGTCCAGGCATCACCCACCAGCACCTTGGTCTCAATGTAGGTATCGACGGTGCCCACCACGGCCTCAGCGGCCGAGGTGACGCTGAGGGTAAGCGACAGCACCTGGCCAAAGTCAATAGCGCTCGCTGCCAGTGTCGAGGCGGTATTCGTTAGGTAGCTGATGATGGGCTGGTTGAGCCCGGTGAGCGGGGTGGAGCCGAACACGTCGTCCCAGGTTTCGCCGGAGTCAGTCCACCAGGTGCTCTTCACCAGGCGCACGTTGACGGAGTCGCTGCCGCCGTCGGCGAAATCCGCCGGGTTGTTGTTAGAGAACTCGATGGACGATGAATCCGAGAACTGGGCAGCAGAGGCGTCGAAGGTCAGCGGATAATCGGCGATGTGGAAACTGTTGGCGTCTGCATCCACCGGCGCGGTCTGCCGTAACCCGGTGGCCGAATACTGACCGATCGGGTTGCTCAGAGTGCGCACGCTGTCGAAGCTGCGGATCTCGAAATCCCAGGTGCCCGGCGGCACCAGCGAGGTTTCACCGGCAGCCGCGATACCCCAGCGGTTGACCAGCTCCATGAACTCCCAGGCCTGGTCTGCCGGACCGTAACGGATTTCATAGCCGCGCAGATCCACATCGAGGCCAGGCGTCCAGCTGAAGAAGACGGTACCCTGCGCTTCGAACACCCGGAAGATGGTCGGCGGTAGCGGTAGCGCCAGCTTGCCCAGGATGTTGACCAGTACCGTGGCATAGCTGCCCACACCTACCGGGCCGCGGGTACGCACGCGCACGGTGAACGTAACCCCGCCATCGATGGGCAGTGGGCCCCACACCATTCTCGGCGAAGTGTTCGTCTGGCTGTGGAGCACGGCGCTGTCCTGCAGCACCTCCCATTCGTAGACAAACTGGAACGGGTAGCTCACGGCGTCGCAGGTTGCGATCAGGCGGCTACGGGTTTCTCCTGGTGAGATGGAGTAAAGCTCTTCCACGGCCGCCAGGTTGGCCGGCGTGGGCTCATCGTCCACTCGTGGCAGGTCGGTGTCCGGTACGTTGGGATTCGCCACCACTTCGTCGGAGTAGAGCAGCGGGGAGTATTCCCGCGCACTGATCCGCCAGCGGCCCTTCTCGCCCGACACGGCATCGGCTTCAAGCACCCGAAATTCTTTGGCGGCCAGCCCTACGGGATGGGTGACAGAGATCACATCACCGCGCACGATCTTGGCGCCGTTGTCGAACGTCACGAAATCGATGAACAGATCCGAGACGCTGGCATAGTTCAGGAACTGCACCACCTTGCGCTTGGCCTGAAGGCGCTGCTGATAGCCCAGAAGATGCAGCGGAGTAACGCGCAGCGGCACAGTCTCGGCCGGGTCATCGGTCTGCACATAGTCGGTACCCCAGACGCCCGTGGTGGTGGGCAGTGTGTAATCCGCAACCACCTGGGTGGGCGTGTCGCGCTGGGCGGACTTGCGCAGGTTCATTGAGCCGGCGCGGATGTCGCTGGCGGTGATCACATGATCCACTGCCCGCACCTGGTCCGGCATCAGGTAGACCACGCCATCATCGCGGAATAGGTAACAGTTGGCGTATTCAGCCAGGATCGCCATCCATTCATCGGGCGGCTTAGGCGTGGCCAGTGGCATGTTGACCTGCCACCGGCGGATGGTATTGGTCGGCGCATCCGCCCATTCATCGCAGTAGTCGGCGGCCACTTCCACAGAGTCCCAGTCCACAGTGTAATCAGTGAATTGGGTGATGTAGTCGGCACAGCAGAGGGCGGCGTTGTTGGAATAGACAGTAAGCGTGGAGCGGGGGTCGTAGACTTTGCGGCCACGCACAATGGCCCAGAGATCCAGCGACAGCCCAGGGGTAATCTGAAGTACGGAGTAAACCGTGCCAGGCAAAGCATCAGCCTGGCCGTATAGTGCCAGCACGTCCGGATCGGCGGTCTGGCTATCGGTGCCCAGGTAATGGGCGATGCCGGTGTAGAGCGTGATATCAACGTCCGCCGCGTACACCTTTTCAATGGCGTCGAACTCGCCATCGCCCCACACCACCAAGGCCATCAGGTCGCTGCCCCACTTGCGGGCGCGAACCATGTTGCCGCCTATGGCGTAGCGGCCATAGCCGGGTGCTATCGGCGCACCCAGCCGGGCAGTGGCTAGCGGCTTGTAGTCAATGTCGGCCAGCGCAGCGGGGATGGTCGGGTCGCTGTTGGGGCCGATGGCCGCCGGTGGCGGGGCCGCGCCGGTGCGGGTGATGACAAACGTCTTGCGCGGATCCGCGGCAATACCACTGCTTGGCAGCGGGCTGGGCTGACCGGGATATCCCGGCAACTCCAGCGCCGGCCTGGTCACCGTAGCCGACAGGCCAGGCGACACAGTGACAGCGGGCAGCCTGAGATCAGGCAGTCCCGCAGTCATCAGGCCCTCACTGCCAGCGCTTTGGCCTGGACCATGTACAAGTTGCCGCGATGCGATGCAATCTCTGGTTCATTGATCAGGGTTATAACCAGATCAATGCCTTTCAGAGTAAGCGTGTGCGGGCCGTAGCCGTTGGTGTCTATGAAGGCCAGCAACGCATCGTATTCGGCCTGAGTAATCCACTCGTGCTGGATCACCACGGCGTAATTGGTCGCGGCCTGGTCCCTGCGGAATTTGATAGTGCCGTCGTCGGCCGCCTCGGCGCGGATCCCAGCATCGGGCGCCAGCGTCGAATTACGGCTGAGGTAGGTGTCCGGATACGCGGCCATCAGAATGTTACCTTGAAGTACTCATCACCCCAGCGAATCACTTCGCCGAGTTTGGGCAGGTTGTTGAATGTGGGTGCGGCCACCCGCCTGCGCGGTATCAGTGCATTCTGTGAGCGGAATGGCAGCGCCTGAATGCTTACCGACATCAGGCTGACGGTTGAGTCAGAGCAGAAGCCCCGGAATATTTCTTTTGCATCGCCGTTGTAGTGCAGGTAGATGCGGCATTCCTGGTCGCGCAGGGTGTTGTTCAGCACCAGGC
>JANOGQ010000206.1:0-3740 GCA_031406105.1 Lysobacterales bacterium
CCCACAGACGACCCGTAAAATAGGCACCTATATCTGCTGCCCAGATGATGAAAAGCAAGAGCAATACCAGCCATTGACCGTTTGCCTGGTCGCGCAGCCAGCATAGGGCAAACCAGGCAAAGCTGATCGCGGCCAATGCGCTGAAGAAGCTCAGCATGCGGTAATTCAGCCCGGGAGTGGCTCCCTGATGGAAATTGATCAGACGCAGCAACATCAAACACCAGCAGAGGCACGCAGCGCTCAGCATGGGCAGGGTAAGATGGGCAAGAGCATCCCAGTGATAAAGTGCCAGGCTCAGCAATATGGTTTGGACTGCCAGCAACAATCCCCTTAAAACCGGGTTTAATGCGGCCAGTCGGGAAAACTCCCAACTGCCCACCAGGAACAAAACCGCCATGAACAGTCGAAAGGTGGCAGGCGGAAATACAAACAGAACGACAAACGCAACCAGTGCAATGCCCAGGGCTGTGAAGATGCGGGTTTTCAGCATTGTGCTGCTTCAGAGTGCCTGTAAACGGATTTGACTACCGGTGCGGCCGAATCGGCGCTCACGGCTCATGTATTCATCCAGTGCAGCATCCAGGGCTTCCGGGCTGAAGTCGGGCCATAACAGCGGGCTGAAATGGAATTCTGTGTAGGCGCATTGCCATAACAAGAAATTGCTCAGGCGCATCTCGCCGCCCGTCCGGATGAACAGATCAGGGTCACTGCGCCCGTTCAGCATCATTCTTTCCGCCAAATCGGCCTCGCCGATGTCTTCGGGATTCATCTCCCCTCGGCTACAGGCTGCAGCCAGAGACCGGGCTGCCTGGGTAATATCCCAACGACCGCCGTAATTGACCGCAACGTTCAGGCGCATACGCTGGTTATCGCGGGTTTGGGCCATGGCAAGCTCAATGCTGTGCTGCATATCGGCAGAGAAGGCCGACAGGTCACCGATGAAAACCAGCTTGATCCCGTTTTCATGCAATTCACTGGTTTCTTTATTCAGTGCTTTCATGAACAGATCCATCAGGCGACTCACTTCATGGATAGGACGGCTCCAGTTCTCACTGGAAAACGCAAAGATGGTCAGTTCGGCAATTTCACGCTTACCACAATGCTCAACTATGCGCCGCAAAGCCCTCAGCCCAGCCTGGTGGCCCAAAGTACGGGGTCGATTGCGATTCTCGGCCCAGCGTCCATTGCCATCCATGACTATGGCGATATGTGCCGGTAACTTGCGCTCGTTATTCAAGGCTTGGTAAGCCGCAGGCAGGGTTGCTTGTTTTCATCAGTAGCAGTACTCGGTCTGCTTCAGATTTCCATCAATTCTTTTTCTTTCTCGGCGACCATCTCGTCGACCTTCTTCACTGACTCATCGGTGATCTGTTGCACGTCTGTCTCGCCTTTACGCTCCATGTCTTCAGAAATTTCCTTTTCCTTCAACAACTCTTTCAGGTTGGCATTGGCATCACGACGAATGTTGCGAATGGCGATCTTGGCATTCTCCCCCTCATTGTGAACGACTTTTCCCAACTCCACGCGGCGCTGTTCGGTAAGGGGCGGCAGAGGAATTCGGATAACCTGCCCGGAGGTGGACGGGTTGAGGCCCAGGTCGGAAGTAAGGATTGCCTTTTCGATCACCTGCACCATGGATTTATCCCAGGGCATGACGCTCAGTGTGCGCGCATCTTCGACTGCCACGTTGGCAGCCTGGCTGATCGGCACGATGCTGCCATAATAATCAACCTGTACATGTTCCAACAGGCTGGGATGAGCTCGGCCGGTGCGAATTTTCGCCAACTCGTGGCGCAGCGTTTCGAGGCTTTTGCCCATGCGGATTTGAGCGTCTTTTTTGATTTCGGCAAGCATTAATGTCTCCTGTCAGGTTCTGGGGCAGGCAGCAAGGTGACGCTGCCAGCCTCAGAGCGCAGATTCTATCAGCATGAAGGGCGGAGCGGGATGCCGGACCCGGGGCAGGGTTCAGCCAAGCAGTGTTGCAGTATTCTCAGCACCAGGCTCAGGAAACCAGGGTGCCCACATTCTGACCGCTCACCAGTTTCATCAGGTTGCCTTCATCAAATACATTGAAAACCCGGATGGGCATGGCCTGGTCGCGGCAGAGCACGATGGCATTGGCATCCATAACGCCGAGTTTGTTTTCGATAACACGGTCATAGCTCAAGCTGTCGAACAGCTCAGCATCGGGATTTTTTACCGGATCGGCTGTATAAACACCGTTCACTTTGGTCGCTTTGAGCAGAATATCAGCGCCGATTTCCACTGCTCGCAATGCAGCAGCTGTATCGGTGGTGAAGAATGGGTTGCCGGTGCCGCCTGCACAAATCACCACGCGACCTTTTTCGAGGTGCCTGATAGCGCGACGGCGAATATAATCCTCACAGACATCGTGCACAGATATAGCTGACATCACGCGTGCCTGGCAGCCCACACGCTCCAGCGCATCCTGCAAGGCCAGGGCATTCATGACAGTGGCCAGCATGCCCATATGATCGCCGGTGACCCGGTCAATCCCGGATTTGGCCAGACCCGCACCGCGGAAGATGTTGCCGCCACCTATGACGATGGCAACTCCCACACCTGCTTTAACGACATCGGCAATCTCAGTAGCGATCCGATGAATCATCTTCGGGTCGATACCGTAATCTTCACCACCCAGCAGCGCTTCACCGCTGAGCTTTAAAAGGATTCTTGAATAGGCTTTTTCAGCCACCTTTCACCTGTTGCATGACTTCTTCAGCAAAGTTGGATTCCTTTTTCTCAATACCTTCACCCACTACCAGGCGGCTGAAGCCATTAACACATGCTTTATTCTGTTCCAGCAGTTTCGCCACGGTGATGTCGCCATCTTTGACAAACGGCTGGCCCAGCAATGTGATTTCGGCCAGTTGCTTGCGCAGGCGTCCGCTGACCATCTTTTCGATAATCTCGGCTGGTTTGTCGCTGTTTTCAACTTGTGCCAGCAGGATTTCTTTTTCCTTGGCCAGGAATTCAGCTGGCACATCGCTTTCGCTGACAAAGGCAGGATTCAGCGCCGCAACATGCATGGCAATGTCTTTGGCCAGTTCGCTGTCACCACCCGCAAGATCTACCAGCACGCCGATCTTGCCGCCGTGCAGGTAAGCACCCAGGGCGCCTGTGGTCGACTTGCGCTGGAAGCGACGTACCTGGACATTCTCGCCAATCTTGGCAACCAGAGCCTGGCGTGCTTCTTCCAGGGTGATACCCTTATTGCTGGTTAACATCAAAGCGGGCACATCAGCTGCGTTGCTGGCCAGAGCGTTTGCTGCAACGGCATCAGCAAAACCGATGAAATTGGCGTCCTTGGCTACAAAGTCCGTTTCGCAGTTGACCTCGACCATCACCGCCTGTTTGCCATCATCGGACAGGGCCAGCGCAATCTTGCCTTCAGCGGCAATGCGCCCGGCTTTCTTGTCAGCCTGGGCCAGGCCGGATTTACGCAAATGTTCAATGGCGATATCCAGGTCACCGTTGGTTTCTACCAGGGCTTTCTTGCACTCCATCATGCCGGCGCCGGTGCGCTCGCGCAGCTGCTTGACCACGTCAGCGGTTACGCTCATCTGCAAACTCCTCGAATGGGGGGTGCGATCGCGCTCAGCGGCTCGGACGTCGGGCCGGCGTCGGCGTGCGACGCCGCGTGGCGGCAGGAACCGCCAGCGGCGCAACACCCGCCGCCTCGGCACCATCTGCCTCGTCGCTGTCGAGCGCCGCCTCAG
>JANOGQ010000219.1:0-6113 GCA_031406105.1 Lysobacterales bacterium
CTTGGTGAAAGACAAACCACTGTTGCCGGAAGAAATAACTGCATTGATGATCTTGAATCCGCTTCCCAGGGCGCTCATTGCAAAAATTCCTGTTGGTGCTTGACATCGGGCTCGTTCAGAGCGATAAAACAATAACAAAACGAAACATAGTTCCATATATGGAACTTGTCAAACGAATTTTGAGCCCGGTTCATAGGCTGATCGTGAATAGCAGGAGCAGTACAGTGGCAGTTGACCTTGATAAGATCCTTCAGTCCATACCGTTAGTACCGTTGATTCAGGCAGATGATCCTGAAACTGCTGTTCGCATCTCGGTCGCTCTGGCGGCTGGCGGGCTTTTGGTTGCTGAGGTGGTGTTCCGTTCTGATCGTGCCCTCGACTGCCTGGCAGCAGTAGCGGACCAGGTGCCACAAATGATTGCTGGAGCAGGCACTGTTTTGAACGCAGCGCAGGCTGAAGCAGCTGTGGCAGCCGGAGCCCAGTTCATCGTGTCGCCAGGCTTGGATGACGGCGTTATTGCTGTAGCAAGAAATAGAGGGATACCCGTTTACCCGGGCATCGTGACCCCCAGCGAGTTACAGCGCGCATTCAACCTTGGCTTGGATGTCGTAAAGTTCTTCCCAGCCACTCTCTCTGGTGGCATCCCCGTTTTGAAAGCCTTATCCAGCGTTTTCCGAAAAATGCGGTTTATGCCAACAGGTGGAATCTCACCTGGCAACCTGGCTGAATTCCTGGCTGTGCCTGCGGTGTTGGCCTGTGGCGGAAGCTGGCTGACCCCGGCAGATGCCATCTCCGCAGGTGACTACGATCAGATCACAAAGCTTGCGAGAGAAGCTGCAGCGATTGCGAGGCAGGCTCGAGGAGCTAAGCCATGACCGATTTCATCAGCTTTGGCGAGATCATGTTGCGCCTGAATTCGCCCGGCCACGAGCGCTTTTTCCAAACGCCCCGGTTTGAAGCCACCTTCGGTGGTGGCGAAGCCAATGTTGCAGTTTCGCTGGCAAATTACGGCATGAATGCGGGTTTTGTTTCAGCCATTCCAGCTAATGATATCGGTGAAGCTGCATTGTATGAATTGCGCAGATTTGGAGTCGATACTTCAGCCGTCATACGCTGCGGTGAACGCCTGGGCATTTATTTTCTGGAGACAGGTTCCAACCAACGCCCGTCAAAAGTCATTTACGACCGGGCCCATTCCTCAATTTGTGACGCAAAGCCAGGAGACTTCAACTGGTCCGTAATCTTCCGCGGCGCGAAGTGGTTTCATATCACCGGTATCACCCCGGCCCTGAGTCAGAGCGCCGCAGAACTTTCGATGGAAGCCTGCGTGGCTGCTAAGGATCTGGGCCTGACCGTCAGTTGTGACTTCAATTATCGCGGCAAGCTGTGGAAGTACGGGAAGAGTGCCCCCGAAGTGATGCGCGAACTGGTTCGCTATGTCGATGTCGGCATCGCCAATGAAGAGGATTGCCAGAAATGCCTCGATATCCACCTGGATGTCGATGTGCACAGCGGCGAGCTGGATATCTCAAAGTACGAATCGCTCACCAGTAAAGTGCTGGAAGCATTTCCTGGCATGTCGTCAATCGCAGTAACACTTCGTGAATCCCGCAACGCAGATCGCAATGGCTGGTCTGCATGTTTACGTGATGCCAATGGATTCTATCTTTCCAGGCAATATGAAATCACCGATATAGTTGATCGCGTGGGAGGGGGCGACAGCTTTGCATCAGGACTGATTTGCGGCATGAATACCTACACCGACAAACAACACGCGCTCGAATTTGCAGTGGCTGCCAGCTGTCTCAAACACTCCATACAAGGCGATTTCAATCGCGTCAGTATGGCTGAGGTCAAGAGCCTGATGGGAGGAAATGCATCAGGACGCGTGCAGCGCTGACCGTCAATTTGCCGAAGCTGTGGATTTACTGCCTGGCATTGCTGGCTCTGGTGCATGAAGCAAAAATCCAGGCCATGGTATGTCCAAACTGGCACGAACCAAGTATGCTCGGAAAAGCCCAGGTTGCCTTTGAACCGACAACAAACCCTGCCCCTTTTGGCCGCGCCAGGAGAGAATGCAAGTGAACATGAGGCTATACAGCTGGTTACCAGCGCTGCTGTACTTAGTTGCCCTTCCGGGTTCAGGCCTTGCAGCGGAGGAATCCAACATGCAGCTACCTTCCATCAAAGAAAACACGCTCATGTTCTATTACAAGGACCTGGCAGCGGTCGTACCGTTTTACGAGAAGACACTTGGCCTCACCAGGACCTTTGACGAAGACTGGGTGAAAATCTATCAGCTCACACCCGCCTCATCCATCGGCCTGGTGCAGGAAGGCGAAACCAGCTTTCATCGCGCACAGGCAGACAACGCAGTGATGTTGAGTATCGTCACCGAGGATGTAGACGCCTGGTATCAGCGTTTGAAGCAGACCGAGGGCATCGTGTTTCTGAAAGAGATTTATAACAACAAGAACGTCCCTATCCGGGCATTTCTGGTGGAAGACCCCGGCGGGTACAGCATTGAGTTTTTCCAATGGCTTGATGTGGACAATTAAAGAAGCTCTGAATAATTCATCCATGAATTAGCAGAACATGCACATCAGACCCTATGGGAAAAAGTGTGATTTTCGTTACCAACCTAAAACCTTCAGGAGCCTGGCATGAAATCCAACAAAGATGTATCGCGACGCAAGTTTCTGCAAACCGCGGCAGGTGCGGGTGTGGTGGCAGGCATGGCAGTAGTGGCAATACCCCTGTCTGCAAGCGCTGAAGCCAGGCCGTTTGAGGCACCGTCACGGACTGAACATCCGCTGGAGGCCATTCTCAGCCGTTACGGCAGCGAACTGGGGCACCTCAAGCGGGCCCGGTGAATCAACCGCAACCGCACTTATAAGGCATTTATGGGAGGCAGGAAAAATGGCAGTTTTTGAAGTTGAAACCTGGCTGGTGGCGGAAGGTAAAGATGTGGAACACGCTGTTGAGTTGCGGCGCTGGCTGAACTGGGTCAAGGATCACCGGGAGCTGTTTCCTGAGTGGAAAAGCGTGCGCTATTTTGAAAAGACGGTTGCTGGCGACGGCACAGGCCGCCACATGATCATCTGGGAGTATGACAGCATGGCGGCCTTCGAGGGCTACAAAGCCAGGCGGAAAGACTACGAGGGGCCCTACAAGGAGTACAAGGAGAACGACCCCTACTACAAAGGCATTTTCATTCACCACCTCATGACGGTGGAATTCTGGAAAGACGTGGATCGCGACCTTTGGATTGAGTGAAGCGGGGCTTTCATCGCAGTGGAGCTTTAACCTGGCCCGATGGGTCAATTGCAGATTCACTACGTTGGCCTGCGTTCGACACCTTTCCACTGATTCCAGGACGCTGACTCCAGGACATCCATGTGACTGAGCACCAGCAGACTGAAGGCACCGCCAAGCGACCCTCCATCATGAGCGGTACCGCCATCATTGCCGGGACCGTTATCGGTGCGGGCATGTTTTCACTGCCGGTAATTTCGGCCGGCATGGGCTTTTCATGGTCCTTCCTGTGGCTGGTGTTGACCGCATTCTGCATGTTGCATACGGGCTTGCTGGTTCTGGAAACCAATCTGAATTTCCCACCGGGTTCCAGTTTTGACACCTTCATCGGCCAGACACTGGGCCCGCGCTGGAAAACACTGAGTAATCTCTCGCTGGTCTTCGTTCTGTATGTGTTGTGTTACGCATTCATCAGCGGCGGAGCCTCCAGCCTGGCGCAGACCTTGCGCACAAGTATGGGCCTGGAACTTTCGCCATTGGTGCCGGTTGTGCTCTATGCGCTGGTGGTCGCCATCATCGTCTGGATGGGAACGGCCATGGTCGGCCGCATAACTTCGGTCATCGTGGCCGGTATGGTCATCAGCTTTGCACTGTCCATTGCACAACTGATGTCGGGAACAACTCCCGCCTTGCTGCTGGATGTGCAGGCTGACTACTTTGTCTATTCATTTGCGGCACTGCCGGTCTACCTGGCCTCTTTCGGCTTTCATACCAATGTGCCCAGCCTGGTGAAATTCTATGGCAAAGAACCTGCAACCATCAGCAAATGCCTGGTTTACGGCACCCTGATAGCGCTGGGCGTTTATGCGGTTTGGCAAGCCGTCACCCTGGGCCAGATATCTCGTGACGAGTGGATACCCATCATCGAGCAAGGCGGCAACATAGGCCCCATGGTAGCGACCATCAGCGGGCAGGATAAAACCGGCATGTTGATGCCCTTGCTCACCACTTTTGCCAATCTGGCGGTCATCTCATCCTTTCTGGGCGGAGCCCTGGGTTTGTTTGATTTCCTGGCCGATGCATGTGGGTTCAAGGATGATCACCTGGGACGACTCAAATCCACCGCTCTCACCTTTCTGCCCCCGACGGTCATCTGCATGATTTTCCCCAATGGCTTTATCCTGGCCATTGGATATGTTGGACTGGCGGCAGTAATTCTTGCGATCATCATCCCGGTCAGAGCAGCCAAAGTCAGTCGTCAGAAGTTCGGCAACCCCTTGTTCCGGGTGTGGGGTGGCAACCGTTTGCTTTACTTCCTGTATGGTTATGGAGCACTGGTGGGAATCTGTCATATCCTGGGGTCTGCCGGTTGGCTGCCGATGTTGGGAAAGTGAGCATTCGTTTCGTGGCATGATGGGGATGAGAGCACAGTAAAAGCGCATGGCAAAATCCCGCTACAGACCCTTCACCCCAGACCCGGAACAGGTCGCCCTGATTCCTGCAATCTCCGGGAATACCATCAACGGCATGGGGGAAAAGACATTCCGCCGGGCTTCGCGCGTTTACTGGCATGATCCCGAGCACATCGCGCATGGCCCCATGCAAAAGTGGTTTTACACCCAGGATCCACACAATGAGGCCATCGAAGAAGCCCGCGCAGAGCGCGCAAAGATCCTCGCCATCGAGGTGCCTCCAACTACCGGCGAGCCTTTACAACAGTCGGCTGCGGATTGGTCGCAGCAGTTGACGGCTTATGCCCATTCCCTGGACCTGGAGTTGTTCGGGATTACCGCCTTCAAACCCGAATGGACCTTCGAGGGGGAAGCGCTGGATTACCAATGGGTGATCATGATTGGTGTTGCCCACGATTACGAACGAATGAAAACAGCGCCTTTGCCCAATGCCGGCGCGGAGGTTGTTCGCCAGTACGGCAGGGCCACCAAAGCGGTCAAGGATATTGCCACCTGGATCCGAGCGCGTGGCTGGGAAGCATCGATACACGCAGGACCCATGGCGGGTTCGCTGCTGATGATTCCGCCAGCCATTGAATGCGGTTTTGGCGAACTCGGCAAGCATGGCTCCATCATCAACAAAGACTACGGCTCATCGTTCAGGCTGGCGGCCATACTCACCAAGGTCCCGCTGCTTGCAACGCCCAAAGTGCATTACGATGTGGATGATTTCTGCGCGCGCTGCCAGGTCTGCTCCAACGCCTGTCCACCCGATGCCATCCTTCCGGAAAAAGTACCGGTTCGCGGAGAAACCAAGTGGTACGTCGATTTCGACAAGTGCATACCGTTTTTCAATGAGCACTTCGGCTGCGGTATCTGCATTGCCGTCTGCCCCTGGAGCATTCCGGGGCGGGGTCCCAGGATTGTCGAACAACTGATCAGGCGTAAGCAGCCCAGGTAGGAAATTTGGAGTCGGAGTAAAAACCCTGAGGCGAAGGAGCGGAGTTAGGCAGAATCTCGAGGGTTTTTACTCTGACCCCAAATTTGCGCCATACTTGCCGTCATGCGCATCATCATTGGAATGTCCGGAGCCAGCGGCATTATTTATGGCGTCCGCCTGCTGCAGGTCCTGTCGGAACTCGAAGACTGCGAAACGCACCTGATCATCAGCAAGGGTGCCAAGCTCGCCATCAAGCAGGAATCGGAACTTTCGATCAAAGCCATCGAAGCCCTGGCCGATGTGGTTCATAGCGATCAGAACCTGGCGGCATCAATTTCCAGCGGCTCCTTCAAGACTGACGGCATGGTGATTGCGCCGTGCTCGATGAAAACCCTCTCAGCGGTGGCCCATTCCTACGGTGGAAACCTGCTGACCCGCGCGGCGGATGTGGTGTTGATGGAAAGGCG
>JANOGQ010000267.1:0-3967 GCA_031406105.1 Lysobacterales bacterium
AAATATCCTCCGAACACCCAGCGCCCGGGCCGCATCGCCAACTTCAGCATGCAGCTTGCAACTGTCTTCTCCCAGCTCTTTCATATCCCCCAACACCAGCCAGGCTTTGCCCTGCATGCCAGCCAGCACCTGCAGGGCGGAATAAAGGGAAGCAGGATTGGCGTTATAGGTATCGTCGATAACCAACCAGCCTGCGTCGGCATGAATCAGGTTCAGGCGACCTGGCACGGGCTGCACTGCCTGCAGACCAAGGGCAATCTGTTCGACAGGAATATTCAAGGCAACGGCTGCCCCAGTGGCTGCAAGCGCATTGAGCTGGTTGTGCTGGCCGGGCAAATGCAGCTCCAGGGTAAATTGCCCCAGCGGTGTGTTCACGCTGGGGCTGGACCCGCCGGCTGGCATATTGATGTCGTTGTTCTGGTCAAAACCGAATGTCAGAACCTTGTTTGCGGTGCAAAGACTCCGCCACAGTTTTGCCCAGGGCTCGGCCCCATTAATAACTGCGCAGCCTGTGGATGGCAGGGCCTGATACATTTCGCCCTTGGCTCTGGCCACGCCTTCCATGCTGCCAAATCCAGCCAGATGGGCAGGACCTATGTTACTGATCAATCCGACCCGGGGCCGCGCAATGCCTGCCAGGTAGGCGATATCACCGGATTTGGCGGCACCCATTTCCAGTACGGCATACTGATGTCGGGCTTCGAGGCGGAACAGGGTCAGCGGCACACCCAGCTCATTGTTGTAATTGCCTTCGGTGGCCAGCACTTGCGCCTGCTGTCGCAAAATTGAAGCCAGCATTTCTTTGATGGTGGTTTTGCCATTGCTGCCGGTAATGCCGATGACCTGTGGATTTAAACGCTGCCGCCAATGCGCTGCAATCTTGCCCAGCGCCAGCAGTACATCACCAACCAGCAATTGAGCAACTGCCACCTCAACCTGCTTCTGAACCAGCACTGCGACTGCACCCATCCCGGCTGCGGCTTTGACAAAATCATGTCCATCAACGGTTTGCCCTGGCAGCGCAGCAAACAGGCTGCCATAGCGAACCTTACGGCTGTCTGTCACGATGCTATCTATGACGACTGGCTTGTCAATAACAGGCAGGCCGAGAGCCGTACAGACTTCCGAGAGGTATAAATTCATCATGCCGCAGCCTCCAGAACAGCCTGGACTGCTGCAACATCACTGAAAGGCAGTCGATTGCCCTGCAATTCCTGGTAGGTTTCATGGCCTTTACCGGCTACCAGCACGATATCGCCTTTGCGGCTGCCCTCAATGGCAAATCGGATCGCGGTAGCACGATCAGGCATGACCACGGCGTTTTCCGGCGCTTTCATCCCGGCGAGCATCTCAGCAAATATGCAGTCTGGTTTCTCGCTGCGCGGATTGTCATTGGTCAACACCACCCGGTCAGCCAGACTTTCAGCTACAGCCGCCATTATCGCGCGCTTGCCTTTGTCACGATCACCACCGCAGCCAAATACACAAGTCAGCCGGCCGTGCAGGTGCGATTTCAAAGCTTCCAGCGCCTGCTGCAGTGCGTCTGGCGTGTGTGCAAAATCCACAACTACCAGCGGCAATGTGCCATCACCACCCAGGCAATGCATGCGACCAGGAACTGCTTGCATGATTTCCAGCTGATGCATGACCTTGTTCCAGGGCATGCCCAGCAATGCCAGGGTACCGGCGGCCGCAAGCAGATTGGAAACATTGAAGCGTCCCAGCAGGCTGCTATGCAATCTGCCACCTCCCCAGGGACTGGAGATTTCCAGCAGCATGCCGGATGAATCCATCTGTACCACTCTGGCAGCCAACTCGGCATTGCCGTTGGTGCCATAACTCAACACTTCGTTGCCAGGGGACAACTCTGCAATCAGCTGGCGGCCAAACTCATCATCACGATTGATGATGGCAAAACGCGGCTGACAATCCGTGAACAATCTTCGCTTGGCTGCCGCATAACGTTCCATCGAGCCGTGATAATCCAGATGGTCGCGGCTCAGATTGGTAAAGACCGCAGCCTGGAAAGCCACATCGGCACAGCGGCCCTGCTCCAGGGCATGCGAGGACACTTCCATGGCCACGTTTTCCACGCCGCTGGCTATGCACTCAGACAACATGCGCTGTAATGAAATCGGGTCTGGTGTGGTCAGATTTGCGAGCTGCAGACGATTGAGAGGGCCATATCCTATGGTTCCAATCAGTCCCGCTTTACCCAGCACGCGCTGCCAGGCCTGGGCGATGAAGTGAGCCGTTGAGGTTTTGCCATTGGTTCCGGTAACCCCTGCAAGCACCAGGCGCTCGGAAGGCGCATGAAAAAAGCGAGCTCCCAGGGCCGACAAATAGTCGCCCAGTCCTGCAATCTTTATGCTGGGAAGCTGCACCTGCGTCAGGGGCGCCTGGCCATCATGCAGGATCGCGACTGCACCACGGGCCTGCGCTTCCATGGCGAATTGCATGCCATGACTGGCTGCTCCCGCCACTGCGATAAAGGCATCACCGGGTTTCACCTTGCGTGAATCCAGGCATAAATCCTGTACTGCAATGTTCACAGCTGGCGGCAAGTCCTCAGCCGCCACCCAGCCTTCCAGCAAAGTACCCAGGCTCATGGGGCAACTCACCGCACACCCCCATCGAAATCTTCTTCCTCATACTCATTGTCCAGAGCTGCCTGTAACAGGCTGCCATCGAAGCTATCCGGTGGAATGTCCATGAGGCGCAGTGCGCCTTCCATCACAGTCGAAAATAGTGGAGCGGCTACCAGGCCGCCGAAGTACTGGCCGTCACTGGGATCGTCTATCATCACAATGCAGACCAACCTGGGGTTGCTGGAAGGGCCGAATCCTGCAAAAGTGGCCACATATCGTGAGGCATATCCGCTGGCGCTGGCTTTACGCGAGGTGCCGGTTTTGCCAGATATACGGTAATTCTTTACACGGGCCTGTTTGCCAGTACCCTCAGGACCTGTCACCGTTTCCAACATGGCTGCCACTTGACGGGCGTATTTGGGGTCGATGACAGATACCACGGGATTGTTGGCCCCCTGGATCAGGCTGGGGCGACGCATACGGCCCTCATCCGCCAGCGCGGCATAAGCGGCTGCCAGCTGCAAAGTGGTGGTGGAGAGGCCATAGCCGTATGACAGAGTCGCCTGTTCAACCCTCCGCCAGCGCCGGTGGTTACGCAATACGCCAGCCGATTCACCGGGAAACCCAACCCCAGTGACGTCACCAAAACCGAAGCGATCGTAGAGGCTCCACAGCTGTTCCGAATCCAGCTGCAATGCCAGCTTGGTAGCACCTACATTGGATGATTTGGTGATGATGCGAGTAACATCGATGGGCCCGTAATTCTGATGATCACTGATGGTATGGCCCGATACATTGATGGTTCCAGGGGTGGTGTCGATGGGTGTGTTGGGCACCACCAGGCCTGCTTCCAGCGCCGCCGCCACCGAGAAGGGCTTCATCACCGAGCCCGGCTCAAACACATCGGTAACAGCCCGATTGCGCAATCCATCGCTGTCCTGGCTGGGTTGATTGGGATTGTAGGAAGGCTGGTTGGCCATGGCCAATACATCACCCGATGCAATATCGAGCAACACCACACTGCCTGAACGAGCGCCATGTTTCAGCACTGTGCGTTTCAACTCCCGATAGGCCAGGTATTGCAGGCGACGGTCCAGCGTCAGTCGCAGCTCGTGACCATGTTCTGCTTCGCGTATGACTTCTACATGCTCAACAGTGCGGCCCTTGCGATCCCGAATCACACGCTTGCTGCCGGGCTTGCCCTGCAACCAGTCGTTATAGGCCAGCTCCAGCCCCTCCTGGCCTACATCATCAATATTGGTAAAACCGATCACATGGCCGGCAACCTCTCCGGCTGGATAGAAGCGGCGGTATTCT
The DNA here is from genome assembly GCA_031406105.1 of Lysobacterales bacterium. Taxonomy (GTDB): domain Bacteria; phylum Pseudomonadota; class Gammaproteobacteria; order Xanthomonadales; family SZUA-36; genus JAWXBM01. The sequence continues at coordinate 3,906 of JANOGQ010000267.1, forward strand.
TTCTGCAGGTACACCCCTGGCAATTCGAGAGCTGCAATCTCTGCCGCCACATCAGGATGCAG
>JANOGQ010000276.1:0-1796 GCA_031406105.1 Lysobacterales bacterium
ACCCTGATGGGCATCGGTGCAGTGGATACCACCGAAGATTTGTCGCTGAAGATGCTGGGCATGCACGGTAACGCCCATGCCAACTACGCCGTGGAAGACTGTGATTTCCTGATCGCCGTTGCTGCGCGCTTCGATGATCGTGTGGCCGGTGTACCCAACCGCTTTGCCCCCAAGGCCAAAAAAATCGCCCACATGGATATCGATCCTTCCGAGATCGGCAAAGTGAAAGCGGTGGACTGGTCGCACGTGGGCCTGCTGTCAGAAGATCTGCCTTTGCTCACCGCCCATGGTCGCCGTGCCAACTTCCGGCCCGATTACAGCGCCTGGCATGCCGAAGTGGCCGGGCTGAAAAAAACCTATGCCATGAACTACGACCGCGAGTCGGAGTTGATCCAGCCTTATGCTGTGATCGAAGCCATCAACGAGTTGACCGATGGCAAGGCCATCATTTCAACCGGAGTAGGGCAGCACCAGATGTGGGCCGCGCAGTATTTTGATTTCCGCGAGCCGCGTTTGTGGCTGACCTCCGGCAGCATGGGCACCATGGGTTTTGGTTTGCCCGCCGCCATCGGTGCGCAGTTTGCCTGCCCCGATAAACTGGTGATCGATGTGGATGGCGATGCCAGTATCCGCATGAACCTGGGTGAACTCGAAACCGCCACCACCTACGAGCTGCCCGTGAAGATTCTGGTGCTGAACAACTACGGCGACGGTATGGTGAAGCAGTGGCAGAAGCTGTATTACAAAGGCCGCCTGTCAGCCAGCGACAAATCACTGCGCAAGAAAGACTTCGTCAAAGCCGCCGAAGCCGATGGCTTCGAATACGCCGTACGCCTCGACCGCAAACAGGAACTCACAAAGGTCGTGCGCGAATGGCTGGAGTTCGACGGCCCCGCCTTCCTCGAAGTGATCATCGACCCCGACGCCGGCGTGTACCCCATGGTAGGCCCAGGCCTCAGCTACGACCAGATGATCACCGGGGACTTTATCCCTACCCGCAAGCAGGTCAAGGCCGAGGATATTGATGGGTCGTCGATGTTTTGAGGGTGGGGCTGAAAGGCCTAGCGGTCTTTGGTGGGGGCGGATTAGAAAAATTGGAGCTTAGGGGTAATCTGTTCTGGTGCATAGTAATTGTTATTATGAGGCATTACCAATTCAAAGGCTGTGTGGCCGACATCGTAGAGCACCTTAAACTCAATGGATTTATCGAGTAGCAACATGGAAATTCTCAAGTACAAAGGCTATGAAGGCACCGCAGAGCTGGACATGACCAGAAATGTTTGCCGGGGAAAGGTTCTTTTTATTAAGGACCTGGTCACCTATGAATCTGCCACCCCAGCCGATCTTCAAGAGCAATTTCATTCTGCCATTGATGACTATTTGGATACCTGCCAGCAATTAGGAAGGTCTCCTGCAAAGCCATTCAAAGGCTTGTTCAATGTAAGAGTTTCCCCGGAATTACATAGGGCGGCCGCTCTACGTGCTGCTGAGGAAAGCATCACTCTCAACGATGTAGTAGTCAGAGCGCTTGATGGCTACCTTGGCATGGCCCCGAAGGATCGCAAGGTCCTTCAAAATCACAAGCGGTTCCAGGCGCAATCGATGGGGTAAGCTACCTCCCTAAACCAGGCGCTAACCCCCTATTTCGTCATCGCACGAGCGACGTTTTTCTGGGACACGCCCAGTGCCAGAAGGGATTTCACCAGCAGGTCTAGCGACACCGTAGGGTCAGCAGCCTCCATTTTTGCCACGCGGGACTGGCTGGAAGCAATCAGGCTGGCCAGTTCAACTTGGCT
>JANOGQ010000289.1:0-3879 GCA_031406105.1 Lysobacterales bacterium
GCCACACATTGTTCTTTCAGCTCAGCTGGAATTTCACGTGCTTCAAAGGTCATTCCCTGATTTTCGGTATCCCAGTAAATGGCATGCATCTTCACCAGGTCAACCACACCTTCAAAATTTTCCTCAGCGCCGATCGGCACCTGAACGGGGACAGGGCGAGCACCGAGGCGTTCACGGATCTGTTTTACTACGCGATCAAAATTAGCACCTGTGCGATCCATCTTGTTGACGAAAGCAACACGCGGCACTTTGTAACGGGTGGCCTGGCGCCAAACCGTTTCAGACTGTGGTTGCACTCCACCTACTGCGCAGAAAAGACACACGGCACCATCAAGCACGCGCAGCGAACGTTCCACTTCAATGGTGAAGTCAACGTGCCCGGGTGTGTCAATAATATTGATGCGGTGCTCCGGGAACTGCTTATCCATGCCAGACCAAAAGCAAGTGGTAGCAGCAGAAGTGATAGTGATACCACGTTCCTGCTCTTGCTCCATCCAGTCCATGGTGGCGTTGCCATCATGTACTTCACCGATTTTGTGCGAGACTCCGGTATAAAAGAGCACACGTTCGGTGGTGGTGGTTTTGCCAGCATCAATATGGGCCATAATGCCAATATTGCGATAGCGGTCTATGGGCGTCTTTCGGGACACAATCTTTTCCTCAAAATCCTGGATACCAGTGCTGGTAATTACCAGCGGTAGTGGGCGAATGCCTTGTTGGCTTCTGCCATCCGATGTACTTCTTCGCGCTTTTTCACTGCAGCGCCACGTTGCTCAACTGCATCAAGCAACTCTCCAGCCAATCGGGCCGGCATATTCTTTTCACCACGCTTACGTGCAGCGTCAATAACCCAGCGCATGGCCAGGGTTTGACGGCGCTTGGGACGGACTTCTACGGGCACCTGATAAGTCGCACCACCTACGCGTCGTGATTTCACTTCAACCATAGGACTTACATTTTCAAGCGCTTTTTCGACCAGGTCGACAGCGTCTGCACTCTTGTTCTTTCCGCCAATGGTATCGATAGCACCATAGACAATTTTCTCTGCAACAGACTTCTTGCCGCTTTCCATAACCATGTTGATGAAACGAGCGATCATTTCATTGTGGAATTTTGGATCCGGCAGGATTTCTCTGGTGAAATTAGTATGCTTTCTGGACATCGATATTGTTCCGTTATGATTCGGTCAATTGTCTGGGATCAGTTCTTAGGTCGCTTGGCGCCATACTTCGAACGCGCCTGGCGTCGATCACTTACACCGGCAGTATCGAGACTGCCACGCACTGTGTGATAGCGCACACCAGGGAGGTCTTTTACGCGGCCGCCACGGATCAGGACCACACTATGCTCCTGAAGATTATGGCCTTCACCACCGATGTAGCTCGTCACCTCAAAGCCATTCGTCAAACGTACACGTGCGACTTTGCGTAAAGCAGAATTGGGCTTCTTTGGTGTCGTGGTGTATACACGGGTGCAAACACCGCGTTTTTGCGGACAGCCTTCCAGCGCAGGCACTGTGCTTTTATAAAGCTTATCCTTGCGAGGCCTGCGTACGAGCTGATTGATCGTTGCCATAAGTTTCCCTGGTTCAATCCGGCCGAAACACTCTCGACCTTTGAAAAATTAATTTAGCCGACTGGTCAGAGCCCAACGGGCCTGACGTAAAAATTCCGCACATTCGATCGTAAAAAAAACTAAACGCCCAGCCCTGATTCAATATTTTCAGGATTGGGCGCCTTTGAGTCCGGCCCACGCGCCGGCGACATTGGCTTTACGCACAGATTTTTGCACTGCGCGCTCCTCTTAGGAGGAGTTTCTCAAGTAATTAGCCGGCGGAGTATGACAGGATATATTTGCCCGCGCAAGCCTGAGCCTTGTCCAATATGAAGTGAGTCTAGAGGGCGGGTGAGTTTCCAATATGAAATGAGTCTGAAGCCGGCTCTGGTTCCGTTCATGATGGTGAATGAAAGCCATCATGAAACTCGACGATTTGACAACCATCGGCCAGCTCGGGGATTTCCTGTGCGGCACCCAGGCAGTGGCCTTTTCGGTCATCAGCGACAAGGACGCCGGCTACCGCTGGATCCAGAGCAAGCTGGTCAGGTTCAACTACCTGTCCTGCCCCCGCCAGGACAGGGGTGTGCTGATCCGTTACCTGATGAAGGTCAGCGGATATTCCCGCCAGCAGATCACGCGGCTGGTGAGCCAATACCGCGCTACCGGGTGGCTGCAACGCCGTCAGCGTACGGTGGCCGGCTTTGCCCTTCGCTATACCGGGGAGGACATTCGCCTGCTGGCGGCCATGGACGAGCGTCACGGAACGCCCTGCGGCCCTGCCGTGAAGAAGCTCTGCGAGCGGGCCTATGGGCTCTTCGGCCAAGTGGAGTACGAGCGGTTGGCAACGATCTCGGTCAGCCACCTGTACAACCTGCGCCAGTCCACGACCTACACCCGGCAGCGGCGCCACTTCGAGAAGACCCGGCCCAAGGTGTCGAGCATCGGTGAGCGACGCAAACCCCGGCCCAACGGGAAGCCCGGTTACATCCGCATCGACACCGTTCACCAAGGTGATCAGGACAAGCAGAAGGGGGTCTATCATATCAATGCCGTCGACGAGGAAACTCAGTTTGAAGTGGTTTGCAGTGTCGAGAAAATCAGTGAGCGCTACCTGATCCCGGCGCTGGAGCAGATGCTCGACGCCTTCCCCTTCACCCTGTTCGGCTTCCACTCGGACAATGGCTCGGAATACATCAACAGCCGGGTCGCCGGGCTACTCGACAAGCTGCGCATCGAGTTTACCAAGTCACGCTCCCGGCACAGCAACGACAATGCTTTGGCAGAAAGCAAGAATGCGGCAGTGGTCAGAAAACAGTTCGGCTACAGCCATATTCCGCAGCGCTGGGCAGCGCTGATCAATGACTTCAATCGCGAGCATCTTAACCCCTACCTCAACTTCCATCGCCCCTGCTTTTTCCCTGAAACCCGCACCGATGCCAAGGGGAAGGAACGCAAGGTCTACCGCTATGAGAACCTGATGACGCCCTACGACAAGCTCAAATCACTGCCCGGCGCCAAAGACTGTTTGAAACCCGGGATGACCTTTGCAATACTCGACGCCGTTGCTCTCCAGATCAGCGACAACCAGGCGGCGGAGCAGCTCCAGAAAGCCCGCCAGAAACTCTTCAAAATCATCCATGGACAGACCCGGAGAACCGGCTGACTCTATCCCGCTTTTCCAGACTCATTTACGGAGTGGAAAATACTGCCTGTGACGCGACCAAATCATCATAGTCCACAAAAAAATGCCGGCTGTGGAGCCGGCATTTTCAGTATGATTTACCACGAATTATATCTTTACTCTTTATCCAGCCCAGCATCCAGATTGGCCAACTCCTCAGCAGCGACTGCAGTTTGCAATGCGACCAAGTCAATTTCCTGTTCTTCCTTCGGCGCTCGTTTGCGGGAGTTGTGATATGCCATGCCAGTTCCTGCAGGAATCAAACGACCAACGATCACGTTTTCTTTGAGACCTCGTAAGTGATCCGTGGTGCCTCGAACAGCAGCTTCGGTAAGCACACGAGTGGTTTCCTGGAATGAAGCGGCAGAAATAAATGACTCAGTTGCCAGTGACGCTTTGGTAATACCCAACAATACCCGCGTATATTCCGCCGGACGACGATCATCTTTGGCTGCCAACTGATTTTCATCCAGCACACGTGCCACATCCAACTGCTCACCACGCAACAAGCGTGTATCACCCACATCGCTGATCTCAGCCTTGCGCAGCATCTGCCGCACTATGACTTCAATATGCTTGTCGTTGATTTTCACACCCTGCAAACGGTAGACATCCTGGATTTCCTTGACCAGATATGCATC
>JANOGQ010000296.1:0-3592 GCA_031406105.1 Lysobacterales bacterium
GTAAAGGTCTTCCCGAAAACTTCCTTCACGAACTTTCTCTTCCAGGTCCTGATGGGTGGCGGCAATGATGCGCACATTTGCTTTCAGCAAATCGTGACCACCTACCCGGTAATAATCGCCTTCGGCCAGCACACGCAGCAAACGGGTTTGCAGGCTCAGTGGCATATCACCGATTTCGTCAAGGAATAGCGTGCCTGCAGCAGCTTCTTCGAAACGCCCCAGGCGCCGGGCATGCGCGCCAGTGAATGCTCCTCGTTCGTGTCCGAACAATTCTGATTCCAGCAGATCCGCCGGTATGGCGGCAGTATTGAGAGCGATAAAGGGGCCATCAGAACGTGGGCTGTGCTGATGCAGCACACGGGCGACTACTTCCTTGCCGCTGCCGGTTTCGCCGGTAATCAGCACATTGATATCGGAACGGTACAGCCGGCCAATGGTGCGGAATACATCCTGCATGGCAGGCGATTCGCCCAGCAACTGGCTGCTGCTGGCCTGCTGCGGTATTTCCGCCACCTGGCCGCTGGGTGCGACAGCCCGCGCTACCACCGACAAACCTGATCCAGATCGAAAGGTTTGGACAGATAATCGAACACACCTTTTTGAAAAGCCGTAACCGTTTGTCCCAGGTCGGAAAATGCCGTCATGGCAATTACGGGTACGTCCATTTCGCGCCTTTGCAGGGTATCCATCAGTGACAGGCCATCGTCATCGGGCAAGCGAATGTCAGTCAACACCACCTGCGGTGCTGCTGTTTCCAGGGCCTTGGTGACGCTGGTAACGCTGTCGAAAACCTGCACTTCATAGCCACTCCGGCGCAAGGCACGCTGCAGGACGAACCGAATGGTTTCATCGTCATCAACTACCCATACTTCTGCTGGCGCCGTCATGCGCTGGCCCCCGCTTCAGTGAATCCCGCTGCATGAGCCGCCTGCTGTGCAGACAGCAAAGGCAAATACAGGCTGAAGCAGCTGCCGCTGCCTTTGCCCGGGTCGCGCGGCTCGTAAGTGAGGAGGCCACCGTGCCCTGCTGCAATCTGCTGAGACAGCGCCAGCCCCAGGCCGGTACCGCCGCGCTTGCCGGTAACCATAGGCAGGAAGAGCAATTGCCGCAATGCCTCTGGAACGCCATCACCATCGTCCATAACATCCAGCCGTAACAGGGCCGCATTGGTGGTTTGCAACAAAGCACCACCATGCTCAACTCTGGTGCGCAAGCTGATGCAACTGGCATTGGCTTCAAAGGAGTTACGCAAAAGATTCAACAACACCTGGCGCAGAGCCGAAGGGTCGCCTTGAATGGGCGGAATGCTCGGATCAAAGTCCCGCTCAATTTGCACATCGCTGCGCAATTCGGTGGCCAGCAAGCCCAGCGCTTCATCCAGCAGTGGATATATGGCAACGGATTGCCGCGCCATCTGCGGCTGCCCGAGGCTCTGGATCAAGTCATCAATGCGATCCGCTTCGCGCATGATGAGCCGCGCCAGCGTGGCCAGCTCCGGGGTGTCCAGTTCAACCGCCAGCATTTGTGCCGCGCCACGAATACCACCCAGGGGATTGCGGATTTCATGGCCCAGATTTCTGGCCAGCAATTCCAACAGCCCCGTTTGCAGCTCACGCTGCTGCAAGCGCGAACGACGATTTTCCCAATCGAGGTTGTGCAACTCCAGCAACACGCCGCCACCAGCCTGGGCAGTGAGTATGCAATCGTAGTTGCTGCCAGGCAGTTTTACATCGTGCAAACGCACACTGGACTCTCCGGCTGGCAATTGCTCCAGCGCATCGGCCAGCGCAGCTGGTACTTGCACCAGCTCTGAAAGTTGACGACCGGCCAGACGCTCCCGGCCCACAGACAGCGCCTGTTCGGCTGCGCTGTTAAGCAGCATCACCGAATGTTGGGCGTCAAGGCGAAGTATGGCCGTATCCAGCAAATCCAGCGTTTCATCCCACACCGGGGTGGCCGGGAGTTCTTCAGCCATTGGGTATGACAATAAGCGTGTGCTGTCTCTCAAGGACGATTTCGCTGGATGGACTGCTGCTGTACAAAAAACCGCACCGACGGGGCGGTAACCACCCTCCGGCCGCGGGCATCCAGCAACACAGCACTGGCGGTATGTTCACCGCGATCCAGAGTTACAGCAACCATATTTTCCTCGGAAGCTGGCCGGGCTTGGCCATTCACCAGAATTTGCACCTTCATGCCGGGTTGCAGCGGCTCGGATACGCCCCAGGAAATGACCACGGTATTTTCCGTACCCCAAAAGGTTTCTTCGGGGGATGGCTGGGTAATTTTGAAATCCTTGTACAGTTGGCGGAGTTCCCGTGGAGTCAGCTCGGCTTCTTCCTCTGGCGTTACAACTGGCGCAGACTCCGGCTCCGATGGTTCTGCCGGATCAGTTGAAACTACCGAAAGCTCAGGCAAAACCATGGGTTCGGTTCCGTCGCCCGGCGACTGGTCGGTAAAAGTCACATTACCGTTTTCATCAACGATCTTGTAAATGTGTACCTGACCCCAGGCGTGACCCGAAGCGATCAGGCAAAAGCAGGTCAGCATTAAAAACAGGGCTTTGACTCCATTCATTCCTTTGTCCATGAGCATGTTCCTTTCATCAGCTTTGTTTAGCCCGCCCCCGCTCATAGTGGCTGTTACAGGCCACCAGCGGGGGAGTGCGAAAAGCCTGGAATCAAACCCTGCCCAGGGCGGAATTCCAAGCTGTTTACAGAGAATAATACATATCGAATTCAACCGGGTGAGTGCTCATCCTGAAACGCGTGACTTCTGACATTTTCAGTTTGATGTAGGCATCAATCAGGTCGTCATCGAACACCCCACCGGCCTTGAGGAAATCGCGATCTGAATCAAGGCAATCCAGTGCCTGGTCCAGACTGTGGCAGACGGTTGGAATTTCCTTGGCTTCTTCCGGCTCCAGGTCATACAGATCTTTGTCCAGTGGCGAACCGGGATCGATCTTGTTCTTGATGCCATCCAGCCCGGCCAGCATCATGGCGGCAAATATCAGATAGGGGTTACCTGCCGGATCACCGAAACGCACCTCAATGCGGCGACCTTTAGGGTTGCTGACAAACGGTATGCGGCAGGAAGCAGAGCGGTTGCGGGCCGAGTAGGCCAGCATCACCGGTGCTTCGAAGCCCGGCACCAGGCGCTTGTAGCTGTTCGTGCCCGGATTGGTGAACGCGTTGATGGCCTTGGCATGCTTGATGATGCCGCCGATGTACCACAGCGCCATCTGGCTCAGGCCGCCGTAGCCGTCACCGGTGAACAGGTTCACGCCGCCCTTGGCCAGCGACTGGTGCACGTGCATGCCGCTGCCGTTGTCGCCGACCAGCGGCTTGGGCATGAAGGTGGCGGTCTTGCCGTTGCGGTGCGCAACCTGCCTGATGATGTACTTCATCATCAGTAGTTCGTCGGCCTTCTGCACCAGCGTGTTGAATTTCGTGCCGATCTCGCACTGACCGGCGTTGGCGACTTCGTGGTGATGCACTTCGACTTCCTGGCCGGCGGCCATCAGCTCCTTGCACATCTCGGCGCGGATGTCGTGCAGCGAATCGGTCGGCGCCACCGGGAAGTAGCCGCC
>JANOGQ010000304.1:0-10311 GCA_031406105.1 Lysobacterales bacterium
TGTTGGCATCAGCGGCTCTACCCCTGATTTTTCCCGCCGAGATGATCGCCACAGAGTATTTTGGTGATGGTGGTATGCGCATGCTGACGCCATTGAGTCCGGCCATTAACCTGGGTGCGACAAAGGTATTGGTCATTGGCACGCGCGATGAACGTCCCGACCCCTCACCTACTGAAGATATGCCTTATCCATCGCTGGGTGAAATTGGCGGCTACCTGCTGGATTGCATTTTTATGGACACACTGACTGCGGACTTGCAGAGGTTGGAGCTCGACAACCTTATGGTCGGCCGGATTCCTGCCGGCCAAATTCGGGACCTGAACATTCGTAGAGTGGAATCACTGGTGATCCGGCCCAGCCGGGATTTGCGTGATCTGACCCGGGAACACATGGATGAAATACCTTCATCCGTGCGCTTGTTGCTGCGCAACCTGGGTGGGTGGGGCAAGGATTGGCGCCTGGCAAGCTATTTGTTGTTCGGCCCAAAATACTGCCGTGCACTGATGTCCCTCGGTTATCAGGATGGCAAGCAACAGGCTGAAGTTTTAATGGAATTTCTTGACTGATGTTGCGTTGTTCCGGCCCGGGACTCAGCCGGATTTCACCGCAGGCCGGAAAGCAGGCTCTTCGAATTCTTCAATTTGCTGGCGCGGAAAATCGTCGACTTCGATCACCGCACGTGCGGCTTGCTGCGCCATGCGAACCAGGGTTGCCTGCTCTTCAGTGATGACCCCGCTTTCCACAGCGCGTTTCACCAATCGCTGGTAATTTTCCCAGGTTACTTTTTCTTTCATGGCATTACCGACAGCGCTCTCGGCATTAGCGGAAGTCAACACCAGATGAAAGGCATGATGCACCCGACCGGATGCGTCATCTTCATCTGACAGGTACACGCCGGCAGCCAGACGGTCACGGCTGGCATTTTCGCTGAGCAAAAGCTGCGCCACTTTTTTGCCGGTGTGGTCGCTGGCCTGTGAATAGGGTGAACCCAAAGGAAAGATAACGGACCTGACCAGTGGCCCGACCCCAGGCAATGGAAAATTCCGTAATACACCTTTCAGGCTTTCCTGAATAATGTACAGGCTGTCGTCCAGGGCCCAACGCACCAGGGGCAGATCTTCTTCAGGCCGACCATCATCTTCGAAATTTTTCAACACCGCTGCACCCATATATAAATGGGTGAGTGTGTCGGCCAGTCGTCCCGACAACTTTTCCTTGAATTTAAACTTGCCACCCAGGGTGATCAGCACCAGGTCAGAGGTGAAAGCAAAAGCTGCCGACATGCGTGTCAGTTGCCGGTAATAGTGTGCGGTGGGCCCGCCTATGGGTGAGCGCGTTGCCCAGCCGGCTGTCAGCCCCAGCAACAGGGCGCGAACTGCGTTGCTGATGATGTGGCCCGCGTGGGCGAAGATGGCCTTGTCAAAAGTCCGCCTGGCTTCGGGGCCGCTATCCTGAACCGCCTGCATTTCTTTCAGTAACCAGGGATGTGCCCGTATCGCACCCTGGCCGAATATGATCAGGGAACGGGTGAGAATATTGGCCCCTTCTACCGTGATTGAAATGGGTATGGATTGGTAGGCATGTGCCAGGTAATTGGAGGGCCCGGCGATGATGCCTTTGCCGCCATGGATGTCCATGGCATCGTTAATGCAAAGCCGACTGCCCTCGGTGAGCTGGTATTTCAATATGGCTGAAAGTACCGCTGGCCGGTGGCCCTGATCCAGAGCGACCAAGGTCAGTTTGCGTGCAGCGTCCATGCGGTAGGTACGCCCGCCAATGCGCGCCAGGGGCTCTTCTATGCCTTCGAATGAGCCTATGGGTACGCCGAACTGTTTGCGAATGCGGGCATAAGCACCTGACATCAGCGCAGACATCTTGCCGCCCGCCACACCAAGCGCCGGTAGTGAAATTGCCCGCCCGGCTGCGAGACTTTGTACCAGCATACGCCAGCCCTGGCCAATCCGTTCCTGGCCACCGATGAGCCACTCCATGGGAATGAATACATCCTTACCCCTGGTAGGGCCATTCATGAACACAGCGCCCACAGGAATGTGACGATTGCCTATGGTTACACCCTCGGTTGTGGTCGGGATCAGTGCGCAGGTAATGCCCAATTCTTTCTTGCCGCCCAGTAATCCATCGGGGTCCTGGGCTTTGAATGCCAGGCCCAGCAGGGTAGCTACTGGTGCGAGCGTGATATAGCGCTTATTCCAGTTCAAGCGCAAACCCAAAACTTCTCTGCCGCGATACATGCCTTTACAGACCACGCCGGTGTCGTTCATGCTGGCCGCATCGGATCCGGCTGACGGAGAAGTCAGGGCGAAACAGGGAATTTCCTCACCGCTGGCCAGCCTGGGCAAGTAGAGTTTCTTTTGCTCTTCGGTACCGTAGTGCAGCAACAACTCCCCAGGCCCCAGAGAATTGGGCACCATGACGGTCACTGCGGCAGTCTGGTTGCGGCTGGCCAGTTTCATCACGATGGCTGAATTGGCCTGTGCAGAGAACCCGTGTCCCCCATAAGCTTCCGGAATGATCAGCCCGAAGAAGCGTTGTTCCCGAATGTAGTTCCAGACTTCTTCTGGCAGATTGCGATACTGGTCACAGATTTTCCAGTCATTCAGCATGTGGCATAGCACGTCGGTGGGCCCGTCCAGAAAAGCCTGTTCTCTTTCGCTCAGGGAAGGTTTGGGAGTCTTGAGCAATGTGCGCCAACGTGGCCGGCCGGAGAAGATCTCAGCGTCCCACCAAACGGTTCCCGCATCCAAAGCTTCCTGTTCGGTTTCCGAAACAGTTGGCATGACTTTTCGATACCAGCCGAAAAGGCGATCACTGATCAACAAGCGTCGCAGTGGCTTGATGGCAAAACCGATCAGGGTTACAGCGAATATCCCGTTAGCGTAGCGAAACCAGCTGGGAACATAGAACAGGTGGCGTAATTCAGTCCAGGCCACCGTCAGGCTGACCATAATAGCAATGGCAAACAGTAATGAAACACGATTGTAAGCAAGTGACAACAGCGTAAAAATCAGAACTGCAAGGTACAGGAATTCCATGGTAGGTCCTCTGGATAGTCCTCAAGGCCGTTTTGATCTGCATCGCTCAAGACCGACCTGGAGCTAAGGCCTGCAAACAGAGTCTTTGGTCATGCATCATAAAGAGCTGTGAATCTGAGGGTCAAGGAATCTCTCTGCGGATTGAACCGCGAGTCGCATCCCCGTAAAATTGGGCTGCTTTGTCCGAACTTTGCGTGTAAGATCAAACAGTTTTGGATTTCGTTTAAATACAAGAATATATAAGGAGTTTTTAAGTGCCAATCGAACGTACCCTTTCGATCATCAAGCCCGATGCCGTTGCAAAAAATGTGATCGGAGAAATTTACAGTCGCTTTGAACAGGCTGGACTGAAAATTATTGCCGCCCGGATGAAAGTCATGTCCAGGGCAGATGCTGAAGATTTTTATGCGGTTCATCGCGGCAGGCCATTTTTCAATGATCTGGTGAAGTTCATGACCTCCGGACCGGTGATGATTCAAGTGCTGGAAGGCGAAAATGCCATTGCCCGTAACCGTGAACTGATGGGCGCAACCAATCCCAGGGACGCGGCACCCGGAACCATTCGCGCCGATTTTGCAGAAAGCATTGATGCGAACGCAGTGCATGGTTCTGATGGCGCCGATACTGCCAAAGCTGAAATCGCACATTTCTTCAGTGCGGCTGACATCAATTCACGCTGATTGACCGGCCCGCACACATGTCTGCCACCGTGAGTCGAATCAACCTGATGGATCTGGACCAGAACCAGCTGCGGGATTTTTTCGTCTCAATCGGCGAAAAGCCTTTCCGGGCTGAGCAAATTCTGAAGTGGATCTATCACGAGTATGTGACTGATTTCGGCCACATGACCAATCTTGGTGTGGCTTTAAGACAGCGTTTGATCGAGCTTGCAGTCATTCAGCCACCGCAAGTTCTGACGGAAAAAGTGTCAGCTGATGGCACCGTCAAGTGGCTGATGGGCTCCGGTGGCGGCAATGCGATTGAAACTGTTTTCATTCCGGAAACCAAACGCGGCACCTTGTGCATCTCATCGCAAGTTGGCTGTTCGCTGAATTGCACTTTTTGTTCTACTGGCGCGCAGGGCTTTAACCGGAATCTTTCGGCCAGCGAAATTATTGGCCAGGTCTGGCTTGCGGCCCGGGCTCTGGGCCATGAGCGCAATGGTCTGAGGCGAATTACCAATGTGGTGTTCATGGGCATGGGTGAGCCACTGCTGAATTTCGACGCCGTGTTGCCGGCCTTGTCCATATTGCGTGATGACCTGGGTTTTGGCCTGGCGGCAAAGCGGGTCACCTTGTCTACTGCAGGCCTGGTGCCGGGCATAGATCGTTTGCGTGACTCTATCGACGTTGCTTTGGCAGTTTCTTTACACGCACCTGAGGATGCTTTGCGGGAAACTTTGGTGCCTTTGAATCGCAAGTATCCGATCAAGGAGTTGATGGCTGCATGCGCCCGTTACGCATCAGACAAACACAAACGCAAAGTCACTTTTGAATACACCCTGATGGATGGCATCAATGACCAGCCGGAACATGCCCGCAAGCTGGTCAAACTACTGCGCCGCATTCCGAGCAAACTGAATCTGATTCCCTTCAACCCGTTCCCGGGTACTTCTTATCGGTGCTCTCCACCGGAGCGCATTCGTGCCTTCCAGCAACTGGTGATGTCGGGTGGCCTGATTGCCACAGTCCGAAAAACCCGTGGCGATGATATTGATGCAGCATGCGGCCAACTGGCAGGTCAGGTCATGGACAGAACCCGCCGCAGCGCCCGCATCAAAGAGCTGCAACAAAGCCCATGACACATCCAGCTTCAAACTTTTTCCTGAGCCTGCTGCTGGGATTGCTCTTGTCAGCCTGTGCAAGCAGCGCTGGCGGCAAAACTGGTGAAAAGTCAGAAAACAGGAAAGCCGCTGAGACCAATACTGCACTTGGAAGGCAGTATATGGACCGTAAGCAATACGAAATTTCTCTGGAAAAACTGAAGCGTGCCATTGCCTTTGACCAGACTTACGCACCAGCCCATACGCTTTTGGGGGTGCTGTATGAAACTATCGGCGATCCCAAAAAAGCTGGCGAAGAGTACAAACTGGCAGTGCGCTATGATCCGGAAGATGGTGACGTAAACAATAACTATGCCGTTTTCCTCTGTGCACAGGGTGATTTCAAAGCAGCGGGCCCGCACTTTGAGACGGCACTGAAAGATCCGTTTTACAACACCAAGTTTGTGGCTGCAGCCAACGCAGGAATGTGTGCTTTGAACAACAACGATCTGGACAGAGCCGAGACTTATTTGAGACAATCCTTGGAATACGACAAAACCTACGCGCCGGCATTGTTGCCCATGGCACAAGTGAGTTACAGAAAGCAGGATTTTTTCAGGGCTAGGGCCTTCCTGCAGCGTTACGAGTCAGGAGGTCAGGTTAGTTCAGAGAGTTTGTACCTCGGATTACTGATCGAAAGTGAATTAGGGGATGAAAAAGCAGCCAGCCAATATCGGGAAAATCTGATGGATCAATTCCCGGGCTCAGCAGAAGCGGCAAAATTGAGAAACAGGACGTGAATACAGAAAATCAATGTGAACTCATTCCCATAGGCCCGGGTGATGTGCTCCGACATGAGAGAATTCGACTGGGTTTGAGCCTTGAGCAGGCAGCGCTTGGTTGCAGGATCAGACAGGAACACCTGGAAGCTATCGAATCCGCAGAAACACAACATATCCCGCAGGTTTACCTGAACGGATACATTCGTAATTACGCCCGTTTTCTGGGCCTTCCCGCAGGCAGCATAGAAAAGCATTTACCTTATGCCCGTGGCTCTGACCCCGCTGTGCAATCGGTATTTACCGCGGCCCTGCCAAAGAATCCGGATGACCGCTGGTTCAAGGCGACCAGTTATGTGTTGGCTTCTATGGTTGTCATTGCATTGGTTTGGCAATTTACCACCGAGGCAGTGCGTTTTTCGCAGGGCGATCCGGTGAGTCGGTTGAGCGACAGTGGGGCTGGACTGGGTGGAGAGCAAGCTCCTGCAGCGGACAACGCTGCCGCGAAGACAGCTCAATCTCCCAATACTTCCCATTTACAGGCCTCGATAGCCCCATTGGAAGATGTGCGCAGGAATAGGCCTGCAGTCGGTGGCTCGGGTGCTGAAAGTGCCTGGTCTGCTATCAGCCAAGTGGCTGCAACTGAAGAGCCTGCAGAAGTTCTGATGGCCGGTGAGCAGTCTTTCGGCATCAGCGCCTCGGCTGACAGCTGGGTGGAAATAATTGATGGCCATGGTAATAAAATTGAAATGGACCTGCTGCGTGCGGGTAATGGACGAAACTATGTAGCGCTTGCGCCGGTCAAGCTGCTGCTGGGGCGCGCTTCTTCAATTGAGTTGACGCACAATGGGGAGCTGGTAGACCTGGCGCCCTATACCCGTGGCAATGTGGCCAGGATCACCTTGACTGCAGAGATGCAGAAAGAAATTCAGGATGAGGCGGGGCCGGCAGTGCCTGAGTCATCAGCCAGCGAATTCCCAGCGGCTGAAGCAACTACCGACGGGCAAGCCAACGCTGACAGTCAAAACTGAATTGCCCATCAGCGATCCGTTTATCGCTGAATCTCCCTGCCATTTAATGCAAATCCCGGAGCTTCGGTTTTGACAACGACCCTACAATCTATCCGTGGAATGCATGACATTTTGCCGGCCGAGATGGCTGCCTGGCAGAAACTTGAAACCACCGTCAGATCAGTTTTTCAGGCCTATGGATATGCTGAAATCCGCGTGCCCGTGCTGGAGAAAACTGAGCTCTTTGCCCGCGCCATAGGCGATGCCACCGATGTGGTCCAGAAAGAAATGTACTCCTTCGAGGACCGCGGCGGTGACTGGCTCAGCCTGCGCCCTGAAGGCACAGCAGGTACGGTGCGTGCCGTCATTCAGAATGGTTTGTTGTATGCGGCCCCTTTACGCCTGTGGTACATGGGGCCCATGTTCCGGCGGGAACGGCCACAGAAAGGGCGCACACGACAATTTCACCAGGTGGGTGCCGAAGTTTTTGGAGCCCCTGGTCCGGATGTCGATGCAGAGCTGTTGGCCTTGTGCCAGCGAATCTGGCAATTGCTGGGCCTGAAAAACCTGCGACTGGAGATCAATTCGCTGGGTACAGCAAGTGAGCGGGCTGAATACCGGCATGAATTGTATCGCTACTTTGCGGCTCATCCGGACGATTTGGACGAAGATAGCCAGGCTCGCCTCGAACGCAATCCGCTGCGTATCCTGGACAGCAAGAATCCGGACATGCGCGAAGTGATCGCTGCAGCTCCAGGCTTGCAGGCTTTTCTGGGCGAAGAGTCAAGGCAACATTTTTTACGGTTGCAGTCGCATTTGCAGTCGCTGGATGTGAGCTTTACCGTCAATCCCCGGCTGGTCAGGGGCCTTGATTACTACAGCCACACGGTATTTGAGTGGATTACCGAAGAACTCGGTGCGCAGGGGACGGTGTGTGCCGGTGGGCGTTATGATGGCCTGGTAGAGTTGCAAGGCGGAAAGCCCTGGCCGGGCATAGGTTTTGCCATGGGCCAGGAGCGACTGGTCGAGTTGCTTCGATCCTCAGGTGATATAGCTGCTGCGGTTCTGGATGCTTACCTGGTTATGGTCGGGGACCAAGCCATACACCAGGGCCTGGTGCTGGCGGATTCCCTGCGCCAGGCAGTTTCGGGCCTGAGCATACAGGCCAATCTGGCCGGGGGCAGCTTCAAGTCCCAGTTCAAACGTGCCGATCGCAGCGGTGCCCGCCTGGCAATCATCCTGGGTGAAGAGGAGTTGGCCCAGGGTGAAGTTTCCATAAAATTCCTGCGTTCAGATGAAAAACAGCAGAGTGTGTCGCTGCAAAAACTGGCAACCTGGCTGCGCAATTGGATGCAGCAAGCTTGATCTGAAGGTCTGTTAAGCATGATCTCGGAATTTTCAATGTGTTTGGCCCCTCAATAATTTAGAATAAGCATCCCGCGAAAGGCAGCAAATTGGCTTTCGCTGTCCAGAAACCTGCAATCAGGATCAAAGAGAGTCTGTAATGGTTGAGATTTATGACGCCCATGAACAGGGTGAGATCGTCAAGAAGTGGCTGCTGCAGAACGGCAGCGCCATTGTGATGGGCTTGGTGCTGGCCTTTGGTGGCCTGTTCGGTTTCAAGCAATGGCAGAACTGGCAGGATACCAAAGGCCAGAAATCCTTTTCCGAATTTGAAGTCATGAACGAACGGCTGGGGGAAGGACAGCTGGATACTGCCATGGATAACTTCCAGATCCTGCAGGACGACTATGCCAAAACACCTTATGCGTCCCTGGCAGCTTTGCAAATGGCCCGGGCGCGTATCGAATCCAATCAGCCTGAACTTGCCATCAATCACTATCGATTCGTTATGGAAAATGGCAAGCCTGTCGGGCTGCGAGTGGTTGCCAGAGAACGCCTCGCCCGGCTGTTGCTGGATCAAGGGCAGGCCGAAGAAGCTTTGAGTACCATCAATGGTGAACAACAGTTAAGTGGTTACGAATCCCGTTACGCTGAAACCCGTGGCGACATTCTGGCGGCCCTGGGCAGAAATGATGATGCGATTGCTGCCTACCAGGAAGCTTTGGCTACACTTGAAGAAGGTTTGGGCGATCGCGCATTGTTGTTGCTTAAACTGGAATCTCTGGGTGTGGTTGAAGAAGATGAGGCGACTGCCTCATGAGCAGACGCGTTCTGTTGCTGCTGCTGTGCAGTCTGCTGTTGCAGGGTTGCAACTGGTTCCGCAATTGGGGTGATCCAGAGCCCGGGGATCCGGCTGAACTGGTCAAGTTTGACACCACGGTAAAAGTCAAGACTATCTGGTCGACCAGCATCGGCGACGGCATGGGCAAGCAAGGTTTGGCCATGGCACCGGTTTATGTCAACGGTGTTCTTTACGCTGCTGACTATGAAGGCCGGCTGATGGCAGTGAATGCCGAAAGCGGTAAGAAGCTCTGGAGTATCAAGACCAAGCAGCCTTTTTCAGGTGGCCCAACCGTTGGCGACGAGTTATTGATCATGGGCACCATTGATGGCGCAGTGATCGCATTTGACCTCGACAATGGCAACGAACGCTGGAGCGCCCAGGTGTCTTCCGAGGTTCTTTCAGTGCCGGGCATCGCTGATGATGTGGTAGTGGTGCGAGGAATTGATGGCCGTGTGTTTGGCCTGGATGCAGAGACCGGCGCGCGCTTGTGGATTCATGACCACAGCGTGCCCTTGCTCACCTTGCGCGGCAATGCTGACATCCTGATTCGCGGAGCAACAGTCTACGTCGGTTATGACGATGGTTCCGTTACCGCACTGCGAACCGACGATGGCAGCCTGATCTGGAATCAGTCCATTGTCTCGCCCGAGGGCCGCACGGAACTGGAACGTTTGTCTGACGTCGGAACCAACATGGTCATAGTTGCCTCAGACCTGATTGTTTCCAGCTACAAGGACCGTGTGGTTTCGCTGGCAGCAGATTCCGGCCGCATGCTGTGGTTCAAGGATATTTCTTCTGCAACCGGAGTAACCGTTGATCGCACCAATCTGGCTGTCAGCGATGCTTCCGGAAATTTGTGGTTACTGGACCGGCGTAACGGCGCCACGCTTTGGAAAATCGACCAACTGACCAACCGCGGGCTGAGTCGGCCGGCTTTCTATGGTGACTATATTGTTGTAGGTGACAAGGAAGGTTACTTGCATTGGATTAACGTCACTGATGGCAATTTTGTTGCCCGTGAACGGGAAGGCCGAAAAGGATTTGTCAGTGCCCCCTTGACTGTTGGTACAAGTACCTACGTCATGACTAATGATGGCAAACTGGTCGCTTATCAGGCCGGTGCTGCGCTTTAAGCAGGCGCGGTTTCAATTGAAAAACTGTGATACCAGTAATTGCCATCGTTGGACGGCCGAATGTAGGTAAGTCCACTCTGTTTAATGCGCTGACGCGCACTCGTGACGCGCTGGTCGCCGATATACCGGGGGTCACGCGCGACCGCCAATACGGCATCTGCAAGGTGGGAAATTCCTGCTTGCTGGTTGATACCGGCGGCCTGGTCAGCCAGGCCGAGGGCATAGATTACCTCACTGCCAAACAGGTGCACCAGGCGATTGAAGAGTCCCAACTGGTGCTGTTTGTAGTGAGTGCCCGGGATGGTCTCACCGCTGCTGACCATGAAGTTGCCGATTTCTTGCGCAAATCAGGCAAGCCGGTTCTGGTGGTGGCCAACAAAGTGGAT
>JANOGQ010000233.1:0-1598 GCA_031406105.1 Lysobacterales bacterium
TGTTTCCACAACAGGCTTCATCGATTGCCGCGGTGTATGGCCCGGCCATCCACATTCAATGCTGCTTCATGCACCGCTTCCGAGAGTGTCGGGTGGGCGTGGACTATGCGCGCCAGATCTTCAGAGGTTCCATGGAATTCCATGGCCACAACGCATTCCGCAATCAGTTCCGAAGCGCTGCTACCCAGAATGTGCACACCCAGGATTTCATCGCTTTCTGCGTCGGCCAGAATTTTCACCAGACCTGCAGTCTGGCCACCCGCCAGGGCACGGCCGTTGGCCGCGTAGGGGAAACTGCCACTGCGGTATTTAATACCTGCCTGCTTCAGGTCCTCTTCGGATCTGCCCACCCAGGCGATTTCCGGGTCGGTGTAAATCACCCAGGGCACTGTATCGAAATGGATATGTGCTGGCTTGCCGGCAATCAGTTCAGCTACGGCTATGCCTTCCTCTGAGGCCTTGTGGGCCAGCATAGGTCCGCGCACACAGTCACCGATGGCCCAAACACCCGCAGCGCCGGTGCGTGACTGTTCATCCACCTGGATCTGGCCGCGTTCGGTCAGCTTCACACCGCTGTTATTTGCCAGCAGGCCATCGGTATAGGGTTTGCGCCCCACAGCGACCAGCAGGCGATCGAAAGTCAGCTGACTTTCCCCATCTTTGTTTTGCAATGTAACAAGCACTTCTTTTTTCACGACTTTGGCACTTTTAACCAAAGTACCAAAGCGGAAATCCAGACCCTGCTTTTTGAATTCGCGCAGGGCTTGCTGGCTGATGATGGCATCGACGGTGGGCAGAAAATTTTCCAGCGCTTCGAGCAGAACAACCTCGGAACCCAGTCGGCTCCAGACTGAACCCAGTTCCAGCCCAATCACACCGGCCCCGATAACACCGAGTCGCCTGGGTACGCTGCCAAACTCCAGCGCGCCGACGTTGTCAACGATGGTATCACCGTTGAATTCCACCTTCGGTATTGCGATCGGAACTGAACCAGAAGCCAGGATCACGTTTTTTGCAGCCAGACTCAAAGTTGCTGAGCCATCCAGCGGCATGACTTCTACTTTTCGATCTGCCAGCAATTTGCCTTTGCCATGGTAGAAGCTGACTTTGTTGCTTTTGAACAGTTGCGTGACACCACCTGTCAGTTTC
Source organism: Lysobacterales bacterium (assembly GCA_031406105.1). Lineage (GTDB taxonomy): Bacteria > Pseudomonadota > Gammaproteobacteria > Xanthomonadales > SZUA-36 > JAWXBM01. The sequence goes on from JANOGQ010000233.1 coordinate 1,150, forward strand.
TTGACGATGTCATCCTTGCGGGCGATCATCTTGCCGATGTCGATACTGGCATCCTTGACTGTAATGCCATGATTCGCGAATTCATGGTTTACATGGTGAAAGTTCTTGCTGGAATCCAGCAAAGCCTTGGATGGAATGCAGCCCAGGTTCAGACAGGTGCCGCCCGGGGCTGCCTTGCCGTCCTTGCCGGTATAGAAATCCACACAGGCCGTTTTCAAGCCCAGCTGGCTTGCCCGTATGGCAGCCACATAGCCACCGGGCCCGCCGCCAATGACGATGACATCAAAAGATTCACTCATTGCATCTGCCTCAAAGATTCAGTAACAGACTGGCCGGGTCTTCCAGAACTTCTTTCACCGACATCAGGAATAAAACGGCATCGCGGCCGTCGATGATGCGGTGGTCATAACTCAATGCCAGGTACATCATCGGCCGGGCCACCACTTGCC
>JANOGQ010000375.1:0-1818 GCA_031406105.1 Lysobacterales bacterium
ACATCCCTGTACCGCGGCAACTCTGAATAGATCAGAGTTGCCCTAATCTGATGTTGTGGCAAAGTGCTGACTGGAAAAGGCTAAAGCCATAGCGCAGCCGGCCTCATTCACTCTTGGGCTGCAATTCCCGCGAAAGCGCACGGGCAAACTGTTCGAGTTGCGCGGCGCTGCCACCCATCATGCGCAGGGTCAGCAAGGTGTCTGATTGCAGCATCCACAATTCTGAATGTTCTGGCAAGCGTGTCTGGTAAAGAATTGCCTGGTCGCCCAGCTCAGGCAAAGGCCATGGGCTGGCGCCGAGGCTGGCTTCGACCTCCGCTTGACTGACCGCCATGAATCGGGCCGGAGAGGGCCCGTGCACCGAGGAAGCCCGGGTTGACATCATGACAAACAGGGTAGCCGGGTCTTTGCTGTTCAGGCGGGTAAACGTCCAGGTGCAATCACCAGCAATACCAGAACCTGGATTCACTGGCGACGAAGTTGTATCTTGCAGCGGTCCCAGGATGTGTTCGGCCTCGGCCGGGCTGATCAGCGCGCAAAGGTCCACTCCGGCGATATCATCGAAGCGGGATTCCAGGCCCGCATCACAGGCGCTGAGCGGCATGAGGAGAGGGCAGAGCAGTGCATACCTCAACCTTGCTTGTTGTGCCTGCATGTCATTGCTCCTGCTGCCAGCTTGCCTAAGCGATCACCCAAAATAGTACACTATCGAAGCTCTGATTAATTCGTGGCTTGATCATCGGAGCCCGTCCTGAAAAAAGCCCTGGGCTGTTTAACAGCGGGAGTTTGAAGGTGTTTCAGAACTCGTCCATAGGAATTTGCATTCTGTTGCTTTACTTGTTTTGCATGCCGGTTTGGGGCGCACAGCCAGTCGCCGCTTGCCCACCCGATGCTTATTCCAAAGCGGATTTACTGGCCATCAAACAGGCTGGTTTCGAGCTGGCGGATGATGCCCAACGCAATGCCCTGGCGCTTGCTTTAATGGCTTGTGTGTCCGACCCTGACCCCGAGCTGCGCGATGGTGTGGCTTACGAAGGCATTGCTCATTGGTTGCGCTCCGGCCAGATAAATCCGCAGACTTACCAGTCCTTGCATGCGGGCCTGATGTTGCAGTTACAGGCCGCACCCGACCATGCAGGTTTCCGGCAGCCCTTTGCGGCATTGGTCCTGTCAGAAGTCGCTCGTGCCGACCGATTGCAGGCTCAACTGGATACCGAATTGCGCCTTCAGCTGGTAATGGCTGCAGCGAACTACCTCAAGGGTGTTAAAGACTATCGCGGTTTTTCGGAAACTGAGGGCTGGCGGCATGGGGTAGCACATGGGGCTGACCTGGCCTTGCAATTGGTGCTGAATGACCTTGTCAATGCCGAGCAGATCAAAACCCTGCTGGCGGCGGTGGCAACCCAGATTGCACCGGCTGGAGATACTTTCTACATTTATGGCGAACCGGCTCGCCTGGCGCGGGTGGTGTTTTACGCCCATCGGCGGAATGTCCTAGAGCCGGAATTCTGGCGAGGCTGGTTTGAAGGCATTGCAAAGGCCAGCCCGCTGAATGAATGGTCCGAAGCCTTCAGCAGCCAGCAAGGCCTGGCTAAACGCCACAATACACTGGCTTTCCTGCTGGCGATGCATCTCAATGCCACCACGGCATCGGATGAACAGGGCAAAGAGCTGGATCAGTGGGTGATGCAGGCTTTGTCGCAGCTTCCCTGAAATCGAATCAAAAGCCCAGTACGTGTGCCTGGAACCTGGACGCAAAAGGCCCCTGGGAGCCGATTAAACATGGCCTCCAGGGACGCTGCGGCAAGCTCACCCAAT
>JANOGQ010000390.1:0-4268 GCA_031406105.1 Lysobacterales bacterium
CGAGTTGCAGCTGGCCCACGGCTTCAGACTGATTCGGCTTTATGACGCTGGCGAAAACTCCAGGGCTGTGATCGAACTGATTTTGCGCCATGATTTGCCGATCAAGGTACTGCTGGGGATCTGGTTGAAGGCTGAGTACAGTAACCACGAAGGGTGCCCCTGGCTGGAACAGCCGATACCAGAAAAGGAGCTTGCAAGCAATCTGCAGCACAACCTCGCCGAGTTACAACGCGGCATTAACCTGGCGCGCGAGTTCGAGTCCATCGTGCTTGCCGTGAATGTCGGCAATGAAGCCTTGGTGAACTGGACTGATCACATGGTTCCGCTGGAGAGGGTCATTTCTTATGTCAGGAAGGTGAAGCAGGCGATTTCCCAGCCGGTGACTGTTGCTGAAAACTATTTATGGTGGGCGCAGGACGGAGGCGCGCTGGCTGCCGAGGTCGATTTCCTCGGTGTCCATACTTATCCTATATGGGAGAACAAGACCATAGATGAGGCTCTGGCGTTTTCGATCGAGAATATTCAGGCTGTCCACGCAGCGTTACCGGGTAAACCCATTGTCATACTCGAGGCAGGTTGGCCAAGCCAGGCCTCGGAATTTGACCTTGAGGCCAGCGAAGACAAACAGCTGCGTTATTTCTCCGAACTCGAACAATGGGCAGAAATCGTCAATGTGACAGTATTTTTTTTCGAGGCTTTCGACGAGTCCTGGAAAGGCAATCCGAATGACCCCCTCACGGCTGAAAAACACTTTGGCTTGTTCAGGGAAGATCGCTCACCCAAACAGGTCCTGATGGATTTACGCCATCCCCGCTAGGCGTGCAAATGCCGGTCAGGCACCTGTTTCGTGGCAACGCAATTCAGGCAGGCACGGGGCCCGTCGAATCGCGGATTTTCAGGGTCGACGGAACGATCCTGTCGCCTTGGTTTTCCGGTTCCCGACCATTACGTGATTTTTCAATCAATGCCAAGGCAGCCAACTCAGCCATCTTGGCAATAGGCTGGCGTATGGTCGATAGCGCGGGATATACCTGCTGTGCAAGCGCGCTGTCGTCGCAACCGGCCACTGACAACTGCTTGGGTACCTTTATTCCCATTCGGTCTGCGGCACGGATTACGCCCGCTGCCATGTCATCGTTGGCCGCAAAGATTGCTGTGGGTGGATTTTTCTGTTTAAGAATCCGGTAGCCGTTTTCTTCCCCCGAGCGAAACGAGTTGTCACCAGCCAGCACCAGTTCAGGCTCGAATCTGATGCCGCTGAGTTTAAGGCCGTCCCGGTATCCCTCGAAACGCAGTGCTACAGCCCGGTGGTCTGGATGGCCTGTGAAAAAAGCGATCCGTCGATGGCCCAGCGAGGCCAGGTATTGAGTCATTTCAGCGCTGATCTCGCGATCATTGGTTGCCAGGAACAAATCCTTGCTGCGTTTGATGCCGGGTGACAAGCGAACATAAGGAGTGCCGGAAGCTGCAATAACGCGAACCAGCTTTGGAATGTTTGACAGTGGCGCAGCGATCACCAGCCCCGCAGGCCTGACCTGCTGGATAAGGGCTTTGAGTTCGTCACCAACCGTAGGCTGGGAGTAGTTGCATGGATGAATCAGTAATTCGTAATTGCGAGGCCTGCAGGCCCGCAAGGCGCCCTCCTGCAACCTGAGCACATACCCGGCAGATGGGAGTTGGTAGATGCTGGGATCCTCGTATACGAGGCCGATAAGGTGCGCGTGATGGCTGGCCAGGTTTCGTGCAGACTGGTTGGGTACGTAATGAAGTTTCGCAATTGCCTGTTCGACTTTGACCTTGGTTTCAGGATTTACGTTCGGTTCGCTGTTTACCACCCTGGAAACCGTTTTAATCGAAACTCCGGCCAGTTCCGCAACGTGGTTTATAGTCGATTTGGACATAAGATTGGTTCTAAGGCGTCGAACAAAGCAGTCGAGTGTAAGCGTAGCTATTATGCTGGTTGGGCATTAAACAACAATTCGCGCACGATGGGCACAGTAATTTTGCTGATGCGTCCACTGCGCCGGAACAATTCGCTACTCAGCGGTTGCGGCAAGACACTACCCGGGATAGTTTGCTGCCTGCCATCACGCCAGGAAACTTCAATTCCTGAACTTGCCTGTACTCCCGGAGCCTGTCCTCCCAGAACATACACAATCGGCACTTGGCACCAGGTGAATACCAGCGAGTGAGCGGGCGGGAAAATCGTCTGCCAGCTACGCGCGATGTCGAGATAGCGGAATTCAGCCGGTTTCTCCAGAAACTCCTGTTCTCGAAGTAAACGCGGCTCGAAACGCACAGCTCCGCCCCCAACCTGCATGCCCAGTTCACCAAATCGGCAAAGGACTTCTTCTTTCACCTGGCCGGTCATACCAGGTTGCCGCGCGCCTGAATGCCTGGGAGTGTGCGAGTAGGGGTCAGTCGGGAAGGCGCCGTACTCCCCCGGGGTCTTATTGAAACCGAGCCCGGCTCGAATTTGGTAGTAAAGACCTCCCAGCCGCTTACAGGTTGCTGCGGTCTCATCTTCCTCAATGGCGCGGAAAAAAATCTCCTGCGTTGCCAGCAAAAGCTTGGATATCATGTGCCAATAAATGCAGCCCAGGCCCTCAAATCCGAACATGCTCCCGGAGCGACCGGTGAACTCCCGATGGTTGAAAACCTTCTCGTAGATTGAAAGCAGCCTTTCTTGTGCGCCATCCAGGTGGTCAGGATATTCCGCGGCCAGGTCGTCCAGGCGAGCTTGCAGTTCTGCTGCATTGCCAATTTCAGCACTGAAGCGATAGTTTCCTTGCGGGTCGCGTTCGACGATACGTCTGTCGTTTGCAGCTAACATGTTAGCTACCATGGGAATCGCTTCGAGATCGGTTGCTGCGGGGCGATTTTTCTCCAGGAATCCTGGCAAATCGCGATCCGGATAAAGCATGAAGGAATTTTGATCCTGGCGGTACAAGTCGCTCTTGAAAAGCATTTCGAGCATATGCGCTGCTGATGTCGCCGATATCGCTCCTGAACTCAATGCTGCAACCTGGCCTTCCAGCATGAGGTAGAGGTTGCTTACCGCCAGGCCACCAGGCTGGCTTTCAATCAGGTTGTATGAATGATAGAGGCCGTCGTCCCGCCGGTTGGTTGCAATGCAGTGGTCGATGGCCAGCAGCGCATCATCAAGCAATTGGCGGACCTGATCGATCGATTGCTGCGTCTTTCCGGAAAATGGCAGGTCCTGATAGACAGCTTGCTGATAGCGACTGGCAACTTCAGCCAGCGACCTGAGTGCCTGTAATCGAAATGCCGGTGTCGTGGGTGCAGCCTCAAGCTGTTGGCAAATGCCTTGAAGCGCTGCTGCAGTTCCAGTCAGCCATTCGTTGACTTCGCATGAAATCTCGAACAGACCGCCTTCGTCCTGCAGCAACTGCTGCATAAAGCAAACGTAGCGGCGCAGGTAGCAAAGCGTCACCACGGATAATCCATAGCCGACCAGTGCATTGTTTGCGTCGTTCCACTCGGGACGCTGGGTGTTCATCCAGATTCCACCATCTATCACCAGGTTGCAGAGCTTGCTCAGCAGCGGCACCAGCAGCTTTTCCAGCAGGTTGACCTGGTATACCTCGTCCCCTGCATCCAGCACCAACTTGCCGTCCAGCCCCATCCGCGCAATCCTGCGGGCAATCCCTTCGGCTTTGGCGTGATCGTAAATGATGGTGTCTCTCGGGCTGGCGAGCATCTGATCGAAAGGCTTTATACGGTAGGGTACGTTGGCGTAGCTGAAAAGTGGCCTGGTCAGCAAAGCCGACAGACCTTGCGGATGGAACCTGGCCGAAAGCTCCAGCAGCTTCAGCAGGTAAATGATCTGGTGGTCGCCCCAGTAGCCGATGTAACTCCAGGGATCATCCTGATCTTGCACCGTCCAGGTGAAGCCTTGCTTGCTGATGCAGTAGGGATTGTAGCCGTCTACAGTGGATGCATTGACAAATTTCGCGATGACGTTCTCGGTCAATTCGGGGTAGCTGAGCAACAGGGCTTCCCAATTCTGGAAAATGTCACGCCAGTTACCTTCATAGGACAGCAAAGGGCCGTTGTTTTCATCTCTGAGCCTGATGTTGAAATGATTCCATGGACGACTGGGATCACCGTGGCGCCGGCCAAAACTGATGGGCAGGTAATCCCGGCATATTCTTTCCAGCTGCTCATCGCCACTCTTGCTGACGATGGCAATCAGTTCAGGCAGGGCGAGCCTGGCCGGCAGCATGTCCAACAACTCGCTGTTGCGC
>JANOGQ010000423.1:0-3555 GCA_031406105.1 Lysobacterales bacterium
GGCCTTCGTAGCGGCCCTGCGCTCGCGCTTGGCGTCGGGCATGGGTGCCCTCGGAACTTAACCCGAATGGTTATCGGGGCCGTACCACCATACTTGAATTGTTACTGATGACCGATCCGATTCGGCGAATGGTGATGAAGCATGCCACTTCCGGTGAAATCCAGGAGCTGGCTGTTGCAGAAGGTATGCGTACCATCTACCAGGACGGATTGGAAAAGTGTCTGGCCGGCTTGACCACTCTCGATGAAGTCTTGCGCGTGTCGCAGGAAAATTGATGCCGATTTTTGAATACAAGGCCGTTTCACCCGCCGGTGAAACGGTATCCGGCACCATGGAAGCAGCCACTCTCGACCTGGTGATTCTGAAGCTACAGGAAGCCGGCAATATACCCTTGCAGGCCAAGGAAGCCGGTTCTGGCGGCCTCGGACTTAAAAATCTCAGTTTTGGCAATCGCGGCATGAACAGTCGCGAAGTGGGCGAGTTCACCCAGCAGTTATCTACCTTGCTCGGTGCTGGCTTGCCTTTGGACAGATCTCTGCATGTATTGATGGACCTGGCAGAATCACCAAAAATACAACGCACAGTCGCTGAAATTCGCGATCACGTGCGAGAAGGCGGCACACTGTCAGACGCGCTTGAAAAGCAACACGGCGCATTCAGCCGCTTGTTCATCAACATGGTCAGGGCTGGCGAAATCGGCGGCACATTGGATGCCACACTGAATCGTCTTGCAGATTATATGGAGCGATCCAAGGAGCTTAAGGACAGCGTGATTTCAGCGCTGATTTATCCTGTATTGCTGTTGTTCCTGGCTGCAGGTTCACTGATCCTGCTGCTGGTTTATGTGATCCCGCAATTCACTCCGATTTTTGAAGAGCTGGGTGGTGACTTACCCACGATTACCAAAATCGTGCTCGGCGTGGGCTCGGTATTGCAGAATTTCTGGTGGCTGTTGATCGGTATCACCCTGTTCGTGGTACTGCGTTTTCGCGCCATGCTGGCCAGTGAGGAGCAACGATTCGGCTGGGATGGACGCGTACTTCGGATGAAATGGATAGGCGACCTGGTGGGCAAGCTGGAAACGGCACGTCTGTCACGAACACTGGGCACCTTGCTGACCAACGGTGTACCGCTGCTTTCGGCACTTTCCATTGCGCGCAATGTCATAAACAACACGGTCTTGCGCAAGGATGTCACCGACGCTACCCGCGAAGTCAAAACCGGAGGTGGTCTGGCACGTAATCTGAGCAAGGCTGGGCGTTTCCCCAGGCTGGCTTTGCAAATGATCAGTGTAGGTGAGGAAACAGGCCAGCTGGATGGCATGTTGATGAAGGTGGCAGACACTTATGACAAGGAAGTAAGAAATACCATAGATCGGCTTTTATCCATTTTTACACCGGTCGTTACCATGTTGCTGGCGGCAATGATTGGCACCATCGTATTGTCGGTGCTGATCGCCATACTGAGCATTAACGATCTGGTTGGGTGATATTGGCTTTTGGAGAAATTGCCCATGTGTAAGCGCGCAAACAGATTCTGGAGATTGAAATCATGGACAGCTTGAACAAGTTCAAAGGTAAAGCCCAAGGCAGCTCGCAGCAGGGCTTTACTCTGGTGGAGTTGCTGCTCGTGCTGGTTATCCTGGCATTGATTGGTGGTCTGGTTCTGCCAGGAATCATTGGTAAGGCGGAAGGCGCCAAAGTCAAAGCAGCCGCATCTCAGGTCAGTCGGCTCGCAATGGCGGTGGAGAGCTACTACCTGGATACCGGAACCACTCCTGAAACGCTGGCTCAGCTGGTGACGGATGGGGGTGACGCAGGTTGGAATGGCCCCTATGTCAAGGAATCCAGCCTGAAGGATCCCTGGGGTCGTGAGTATGAATTCCGGATGCCTGGCGAACATGGAGAATTTGATATCTATTCACTGGGGGGTGATGGACAACCTGGTGGTGAAGGAAAGAATGCTGATATCAACAGTTGGGAGTAAGGCGCTGCTGCCTCGCGCCTGAAACCTCTCACGCCGGTGAAAAATTTGGAACTTGGGAATGCCTGCGCTGGCACACAGCAGCGCATGGGTCAGCGAACGGGTGGCTTTACGCTGGTTGAATTGCTGGTAGTGATGGTGATTGCGGCTTTGGTCCTGGGTTTGGTCGCGACCTCGATTTCACGCAATATTTCCGGCGCTGAAATGCGCAGCGCGGCACGCAAAATGACCGCTTCAATTCGATATACGCGTACTCGGGCGATTCTTGACAAGCAGGAGCAGGTATTCATGATCGATACCGAGAACCGCTCCTATCTCGCGCCCAAACGTGAAGCAGTGACACTGCCAGAAGGCATGAACGTGGCCGTGACCACCGCACGTTCCGAGTTGACTGCTGAAAACGTAGGCGGCATTCGCTTCTACCCGGACGGTGGCTCCACTGGGGGGTTCATCGAACTGGAAGCCAATGAGCGGATTTACCGGATTGATGTTGCCTGGCTTACCGGTGAAGCTTCTATCCACAAGGAAGAAGACTGAAATGGCCATGCAGTTGCGAGGCTGCAGTTCACAACACGGCGGCTTTACTCTGCTGGAAGTGTTGCTGGCTTTTGTGGTCTTCGCTTTGAGCTTCGCAGTCACCCTCGAAATTCTGACCGGGGCAATCCGTAATACCGCGCGGGCCCGGGAATACACTGAAGCGACCCTGATCGCTCATTCCCTGATGGATCAGGTGGGCTTGGATATTCCATTGGTTTCCGGCGCCATTTACGAAGGTGAAGAAGGCAATTATCGCTGGGAATTGGCCATTTTTGACTTTGAAGGAGCTGTTGAAAATTCCCGCAGCATCGAATTGACAGATTTAACAGGCATAGAGCTATTGGAAGTGGAGTGTCTGGTGAGTTGGGGCGACGGTGCACGTGAAAGTTCACAGACATTCAACACCGTGAAAGCCCAACTGCAAGACTGGGAAGGGCCTAATTCATGAAACGCGGCTCAGGCTTCACTCTGGTTGAGTTGCTATTGGCAGTGACCTTGCTGAGCATGTTGATGGCTTTGACATACGGTGGAATGCAAGCTGCCACCCGCGCTACCGATCGCGGTCAGCGTATCCTCGAAGAGAGCGGGCGTCTGCGCATGGCGCACCAGTTTGTACGAAGGCAGATCAATCAGGCGATTCCTCTGGGTTTCAGCCAGGAAGACGCTGCAACTGCTGCCCTGGACGAACCTCCGGTTATGGAGGTGTTTCGTGGAAGTGCTGCTTCCATCCGCTTTGTGGGGCCTATGCCAGGGTATCTTGGGTTTGGCGGGCCACAGGTGCAGGAATTGACCATTGTCAGTGGCGAAAATGGTCTGGAACTGTTGCTGACCCATGCCCTGGTGCAGGGATTTGAAGATGCCAGGCTGGACGAGCGCGCCCCCATCATGCTGATCGATCAAATAGAGTCTGCAAGCTTTAGCTTTCTGGTGCGTGATGAGGAAGGTGAAATCGCCGGCTGGATCAGCGAATGGGAAGATCCTGGCCTGCTGCCGCTTGCAGTGGCACTCGAAATCAAGTTTGCGGAGGAAGTTTAT
>JANOGQ010000424.1:0-5546 GCA_031406105.1 Lysobacterales bacterium
GGGATTGGGCGGAGCTGCGCAGAACGACTGGTTTCGATCAACCCAGAGAGCTACAGATGGCTCGCGTTCGGCCGAGGTAGATGGGCTTGCTTCGGATGCTCAGCTGGTTTCCATACCCATCAATCTGCAGGGGTCGCGTACTGCAGACATTGAATTTGACTGGTTCATCGAAACCGCATTGGATGCGGGTGAGTATCTGGCGTTTGATGTATCGACCGATGGTGCGGTCAGCTGGACTGAAAAGAAGCGCTTGCGTGGCAATGTGGATGCAGAAAATGCCTGGCAGCACGAGCATCTTCAACTCACTGGCCTGGGCAATACACTCAGATTGCGATTTCGTGGGTCCATGTCTGGCTCCGATGAAGACGCAAACGTGGATATGATCAAAGTCACTGTGCCCAATGCTGTAACCAATAGCGCGCCTGTGATTACTTATCCCGGGAATCAGAGCAGTGTGGCCGGAGCTTCGATATCGCCCTTGCGTCTGGTGGTGACAGATGCTGAGAATGATCCGGTAAGCTGCGTCATAACGGGTTTGCCGAGTGGCTTGTCGGAGTCTGCTGAGTGCGTCATCAGCGGTGTCGGTATGGCCAGCCCGGGCAACTATTCTGTCGGAGTTGTAGCGAATGATGGCAAGGTGAATTCTGCTGCTGTGAATTTCACCTGGACCGTGACTTCATCGGTGCCCGCCGCGAATCCGGAAGTACCGCCAGCACCTGCCCCTGTGCCGGATTTCACGGCCAGTGCCAGTTCCTCGCGTGTTGGCGCTACACCGGCAAGCTTCCGTGTGAATGAATCGGGCCACGCTACCTACAGCATCCCCATTTTCGTGGCTGCGGGGTCCGCAGGAATAACACCGCAAATCAGCCTGGAATATTCCAGCGAGGCGGGTAATGGCCCTGTCGGGCTGGGCTGGTCGTTGGGTGGACAATCGGCTGTCAGCCGGTGTGCTCAGACTCTGGAACAGGATGGTCCAACTGCCATTCGCGGAATTACATTAACTGCCTCTGATCGATTCTGCCTGGACGGCCAGCGCCTGATGCTGGTATCGGGCAGCTACGGTGCGGCAGGCAGTGAATATCGCGGTGAAATTGATCATTTCGCCAAAGTAGTCGCAAATGGCGCAGCGGGCAATGGCCCAGCAAGTTTCACGGTTTGGCGGAAAGATGGCAGCGTAGCAGAATATGGCAGCAGTAACGATTCGCGGATCGAAGCACGCGCTTCCGATAATACGACAGTGCTGCTTTGGGCGCTGAACAAGGCCAGCGATTCTGCGGGAAATTACCTGAACTACAGTTACCTCGAAGCCGGGGCTTCACAGGGAGATCCGCTTGAGTTCCTGCTGCAGAAAATCGCCTATACCGGCAACAGCCGGGCCGGCACATCTCCCTTTGCTGAGCTGAATTTTATCTATGACATGAGCAGGGGCGATGCGCAGGTTTCTTATCTGGCTGGCGCCGAATTGGTGCAAACCCAGCGTCTGGTGCGCATCGACTCGAAAGCGAGAGTGGATGCCGGAAGTGCGCTGCAGTTCCTGCGCTCTTACTTTCTGACCTACCAAAGCGATCCACAGGGTCGTTCAATTCTCAGTTCCATCAAGGAATGTCGTGACAGCTCACAGAACTATTGCTTTCAGCCAACGAGTTTTAGCTGGCTGCTGCGTGATAACGCCATCAACACGGCCAGGTCGGGCAGTTTCAATTTTCCCGGCATATTGCATGGCCTTGTTCTGGGCGACAGCAATGGTGACGGATTACCCGACCTTCTTTACACGGAAAAGTCAGGTTCGAACTACGTGCTGAAGGTTGCGATTGCGCAGCCTAGCGGCGGTTTCAGTATCGCCTCAACAAGCACCAGCCTGGTGACGAACGCTAATAACGAACCTGTAAAAGTCACCGCCATCGACCTGAATGCCGATGGTCGTCAGGATCTGATTTATGCCTACGATGCAGGTTCAGGCCCGAAATGGTATGCACAGCTTTCGGGAATTAGTGCTTCGTTTGCCGTACTGGCTGATGCGGCAAGCGATCAGCCTTCTTTGTTGAAGGTAATGGATTTTGACGGAGATGGATTGCCAGACCTGCTGTACGGCTTCAAACCCGGCACTGGCCCGGGCCAGCAATTGGTTTGGCAGCGCAATACGTTTACCGCCGGAGGTTCCGCTGGCCTTGCCCCCGTACAAAACATCACCGCGGACCTGGCCGGCCTGTTTCCCGATAACCTGCCAGACGCCAATCCGGCCATCATGGATCGTTGGTTCATCAACGACGAGCACCCCAGCTTTGCCGCTGAAGCCAATCCATTGAGAAGCCAGGTATTCGACTACAACGGTGATGGTGCTGTAGACCTGCTGGTGAAAGTATCGCGGCAATACTGCCAGGGGCAATGTGGTTTCGAATCGGTCAGTACGGGCTCTTCAGCAGGCCTGTTGAACCTGAGCAATCTGTCGTCAGGCCCATTCGCTGCAGCCGAGACAGAGCAATCCGAAGCGCCAACTGGCAGCGCAGGCGCCATCACAGCCACCGCATCGTTTTGGGTAGTCTATGAAAGCGACAGTCAAAATGGCTTCAGATTCCGCGAGGTCATTGCACAGGACACCGATTGCACTCTGATTGAGGTTTGCGGAAAGTACGCAGCCTACCCGGAAATTCGTGATCCCCATCCGGTTGATATCAACGTGGATGGTCTGGCCGATCTGCTGTATCGGAACCCGGCGGGTGTTTGGGAGTTCCGGCTCAATACGGGCAAGCAGTTCGGTGAAGGTATGATGATCAGTGGTCAATTGGGTACAGCCATTCATTATGCTGCTCAGCTGCAGGACATGAATGGTGATGGCTGGCCAGACCTGGTTTATCCCAATGCGCCAGAAGACTTCAACGCCAAGTGGGCCGTGCACCTCAATCAACTCGGATTGGCATTTGGACCTGCACAGCTGAGCGCAGCGCCGGCCGGCAATAGCCTGGACAAAGATTTTAGTGTATTTGCCGATTTCAGCGGTGACGGCAAGCTGGATCATTTATTTGTCAATTTAAGCTCCTTGGGTGAGGTGCAGGGCACTGAGTTACGACTGGGCGGGAACAAACTTGCCAGCGGTTCCAGCGCTGCGGCTCCTGCCAGCCTGATCAGTACCATCATTGATGGGTTTGGTGCAAGTACCACGCTATCCTATCGCCCCTTGACGGATCCAATCGTTTACAGCCGCATGCAGGACTCTTCCAAAGCTATCTGGGGGAATGGCTCGGCAGTCTATGATTTTGTAGCGCCGGTTTATGTAGTCAGACAGGCCGAAAGCCTCGCCCCCACTTATGCAAGTGCCAATTCGACCAGCCGGGTTGAGTACCACTACGTGGGAGCCAAGTTGCAGGCCGGTGGCAGGGGATTCCTCGGATTTGGTGAAGTGATTTCATTTGATCCGCAATCCGGCATACGCACCAATACCCGTTATCGGCAGGATTTCCCTTTCATCGGCTTGCCCGCAGATACCACTCAGGCAAAGGCGAGCGACAGTCAAAAGTTTCATACCATCAGCAGCACTTCGGCTACCATCCCTGCAAATTGGGGAGCTGTGAGTGCAACCAAAGCCGTTGCTGCTCTGCCGAGTGGCACCCGCTTGAGTTACGCCATCAATCAGTGGGAGAAGCGCGAAACAAACGCCGACAGAGATAGCTGGTTTCCTTATCTTGCCAACAGCCTTGAAAGTGCCTACACCCTGGCAGGGGGATTCAGCCGGAAAACACTCACAACCCAGACCTACAACAACAGTTATGGCAATCTGGATACGGTGGTGGTCAGCACTTATGCAGCCGATGGGTCTGCGGCCATCGCCACTCAAACCACCAGCAATGTCTATGCGGACAACATAAGTTTATGGCATCTAGGAAGGCTGGCCTCCAGCCAGGTAACGCATGCGCGCAGTGGCAAAAGTTCGATCATGCGCAATTCTTCATTTGCGTACGATGGCACTACCGGCATGCTCAACCGCGAAACCATTGAGCCAGGCAGCATCCAGTTTGAGGTGGTAACAAATCATCAGCTGGATCTTTTCGGTAATCGAATTTCAACCGCCGTAAAAGGCTACGGTATGCCTGAGCGAGTGAGCACACAAAGCTATGACAGCTTGGGGCGCCATGTTTCTGAAACCCGAAATTCGTTCAATCAGATTTCGTCCAGAGTCACTCAGCGGGATGTATTTGGCAATCCGCTGCGGCTTGAAAATAGTGATGGTGGGGAAGCCCTGAATGGGATCGATTACATGGGGCGACCGTTTATTTCCTGGACTGGAACAGGTGCATGGCAGAAGACCATCATGACCCTGGGGTCAGGAAGTTATTGTCCTGCAAGCCGAACGGCTTTCCACTCAATCAGCAGCGTGGGTGGTCAGCCGGCCCAGTATCGATGTTCCGACAAACTCGGCCGGGAAATCAGAACAGTCACAGAGGGCTTCGGCGGAAACCATATCAATGTAGATACCGAATACGACGAAAATGGCAGGTTGGCCCGTGTGTCCGAACCCTATTTCAGTAACGGGACAGTGTCGTTTAATGAAACAGCTTACGACGCCTTGGGTCGGATCAGCGCGGTCCAGGCTGTTGACGGTAATGACCTCAGCTATGACTATGATGAATTGGCCAGTGCATGTGGCACTTCGGGCAGTGCTCGTCAGATTCGCACCACCAATGGAATGGGTCAGGTACAGCTGGAAGTTCGCAGTGCCCTGGGTGAGGCGACATCGGTTTATGACAATGCCTGTGGGTTGGTGACTTACGACTATGACAGCGTCGGCAACTTGGTCAGGCTGGTGGGTGCTGATGGTGTAGTCACGACCATGACCTATGACAAGGCTGGGCGTAAAACCCAACTCAGCGATGTCGATAAAGGCACCTGGCAATACGCTTACAACCCCTTGGGGGAAATGACCCGACAGATCGACAGCAAGGCCCAGGGCTTGGATTTTGTCTTTGATGCATTGGGCCGGGTAACTACACGTTATGAACGCACTGGCGTCAGCACTCTGAGCGATAATACTCATACCACTGTAAACAGCGAATCGACCACCTGGATCAACAGCACGAGTGCTTCTGTAAAAGGCAAAGGACAGATATCGTCTGTTACCTATCGCATTGGCAGCAGTGGTGCCATTGTGCAGCAGCAGGATTATTCTTACGATTCGTATGGGCGGCCCAGGCTGCAAGCCAATAGCATCGATGGGCTAGTGCTGGCAGACGAAACCAGTTATGACCAATTCGGTAGGGTATTCCAGCGATTCGATGCATCGGGCGATTATCGCGGCGTTCGCTATCATTACAACAGCCGTGGATATCTGGAGCGACTGCAAGAATCCCGAGAGGGCGCGCAGGGAGCAATCTACCAACGAATACTGGGCCAGGATCAACGCGGCAATGTAACTTCCATGCAGTTGGGTAACGGTGTAAGCGCATCCGCAAGCTATGATCCTGTTTCAGGGCGTTTGGTATTGCTGGAGGCCTGGGACAAAAATTCCGTTGAGTTGCAGAGTGTCACGTACAGCTTTGATGTGTTGGGTAATC